>CAYNIH010000001.1:0-33259 GCA_964397115.1 uncultured Roseivirgaceae bacterium
TATTGCACTGTCGGTGCCCCAGCAGCCCGATGACCTGATGACAATTATCTATACCTCGGGCACAACGGGCAGGCCCAAAGGCGTAATGCATACGGTACAAAACTTTGATACGGTGCTGCAGGTGGTGGACGAGATCATTCCGCAGTTGCCTGCACACCCAAAAATGTTTTCATACCTGCCCCTGAGCCACATTGCCGAGCGGGTGGGCATTGAACTGCTCGGTATCTATAAAGGTTCGGAGATTTCGTTTGCCGAAAGCATCGACACCTTTGCGCAGGATTTAAAAGAAACGCAGCCTGCCATTTTCTTTGCCGTGCCGCGTATCTGGGCAAAAGTGCAGGAAAAGATTCTGGCGAAACTCCCGCAGAAAAAACTCAGCCGCCTGCTCGCCATTCCCCTGCTCTCCGCTCTAATCAAAAAGAAGTTGAAACAAGAACTGGGCCTGGCGCAAGCCGTTTACATCTGTTCGGGTGCTGCGCCTTTATCGGTTTCGGTAATCAATTGGTTTCAATCCATCGGCATTACCATCTACCAGAACTATGGCATGACGGAAGATTGCGTGCTCTCGCACTTTAACCTGATCGGCCAAAATAAAGTAGGTACGGTAGGCAAGTCGTTGCCGGGAACGAAAACAAAAATTTCGGCCGAAGGAGAGCTGCGCATCCGCAGCAACGCCATCACCAAAGGCTATTACAAAGAGCCGCAACTCACGGCCGATTTGTTTGACGAAGAAGGCTACCTGAAAACGGGCGACATGGCCGAGTACGATTCGGAAGGCTACCTGAAAATTACCGGCCGCGTGAAAGATCAGTTTAAGACCGACAAGGGCAAATACATTTCGCCTGCGCCCATTGAGCTGATGCTTTCGAAGAACCCCGACATTGAGCAGGTGTGCGTGGTGGGCATGGGTGTGCCGCAGCCCATGGCGCTGGTGGTGCTCTCGGCTGCCGGCAAGGCAAAGAGCAAGGAAGCAATAACCGCCAGCCTGAGCCATACCCTTTCCGAGGTGAACAAAAAAGTTGAAGCCTATGAAAAACTGGAAACGGCCGTGATCATGAAAACAGACTGGACCGTGGACAACGGGCTGTTAACACCAACGCTTAAAGTAAAGCGCAACGAAGTAGAAAAAATACACCTGCCCAACTACCCGAAATGGTACCACCAGGAAGGACTGGTGGTGTGGGAGTGACCAAGATCACTGTGCCTGCTGACGTTAGTCAGACCAGCTTTCTGCAACAACCGGTACTTTAACGTCAACAAACTACCTGGGCCATGAAAAAGGAAACTCCCGTAAGCACCATCATGACAAAGAGTGTGCACACCGTTCAGTCGGATGACAAGTTGCTGGATGTTTATGAACTGGTACGGAAGCACCACATCCGCCACGTACCCGTACTTCACGGCAAACAGTTGGTGGGCATCATCAGTAAAACCGACCTGAACCGGCTTACCTTCAGCAGCCTGTTTGCCGGTGAGGGCGAGGCAGACGAAGCGGTGCTTGAAATGCTCAACATCGCACAGGTGATGTCGCACAAACCCCGGGTGGTAAAAGAAACCGACAGCATTAAAAAGGTAGCCGAAATTCTTTCAACCGAAGAGTTTCATGCACTGCCCGTAGTGGATAAAAAAGACGAGAGTAAACTGGCCGGCATTGTTACCACCACCGATGTGATCAAGTACATGCTCGAAGAGCTGATGTAACCTTTGCCTACTTCATCCTCGCCTTAAAAAACTCCACCGTGTTGTTAAAGGCATCGGCAGTAAATTCTTTATTGTGTTTGGGATTACTGGGGTTGGCAAAGGCATGGTCGGCCTCATAGGATTTAATGATTAGTTTTTTTCCGGCAGCATTCATGTTTGCCTCAAACTTGTCCATCACGGCTTTGTTAATCCACTGATCCTGCGTGGGCCAGATGTTGAGCACATCGCAGTTAAGGGTTTTGAGGCGGTCTACATTTTCTTCGGGCATGCCGTAATACATCACACAGGCCACTGCCTGATTGCCGGCTGTGAGCGCAGCCTGCAGCGACTGCCCACCGCCAAAACACCAGCCTACTGTTCCTATTCTTGCATTTTTACCGGCATAGGCCAATGCGCCCTGTACAATGGCGTTGCCGCGTTCCTGCCTGAACGCACTCATCAGCTTGCCGGCTTCCTCGCGTTTATCGGTTACCTGGCCATCGTACATATCCAGGGCCAGCACGTTTACATTGCCCAGCGCATGATAAAGCTGCTCGGCTTCGCGTTTGATGTGATCGTTCAGCCCCCACCACTCCTGAAAAACAAAAATCCAGTTATTGGTTTTTTGTCGGGCTTCCAGCAGGTACCCGTTGGCATCGGCACCATTGGGTGTTTTAAACGTAATCATTTTGCCCACCGCACTTTGATGATGGTAGGGCAGCGGATCGGGATGTGCCATAGTAAATTCTTTAGTTGATGCAAACAAGGCAAACTTTTCGGCAGCCGGAGTATGGCAAACGGTAATGCCATCTTGCCCGCTTACCGAAGTGACTACAGCGACTGCGTAAATCCAAATAAGTATCTTTTTCATAATTACATCAGGTTACTCTGTTAATTGTCCGCGCTGGATGCGGTCCCAGGTGATTAAATCGGTGTTTACCGGTTCATAGCCAAGCTGCCGCATCAGCAGGGCTACTTGCCCGCGGTGATACGAAGAGTGATTGACCAGGTGAATCATTATGGTTTCCACGTTATTTGTATACGGCTCGCCTTTATAATTGGTATAAGTCAATTCTTCATTAAAGGTATCGCGGCTGCCCGCAAATTGCAACCATTTTTCAGATGCTTCTGCGCTAAGGCGTGTAAGTTCGGTAAGCGTGTAACGGCCCCATAATTTCACATCGGGCGGGGACAACCGCTGCACACGGTGCAGCCACAACACCTGGGCAGCAAGGATGTGGCCTGTTATTTCCAGCACTTTCTCGTCCGTAACCTGCTGGCCGATAAGGGCATTCATCAGCCGGTGGTTGGCCCAGGCATTGTAACGGTATAACCGGAGAACGTATTCTTTCATCTGTTGCTAATTTTACGTTTAGGTTACATGGGTTTCCCGAATAATCATCACCGGTTGATGCAGCGCATTTACGCGGGCATTTCCTAACTTAGCGTAAAACCCTGCACACGGTACCAAAATTAGTTGTTTACTCCAAATCGGGTATGGTTTCCGAACTTTTTACATCACTAATCAGCTTTGAACTGGTATGACCGATACCTCCCGCGAAATAGCTCAGCAGCAACTTCACATCTGGCTCAGCAAACCGGTAGCCGAGCGCTTCCATTTGGCCGCCACCGCCATGGATGAATCCATCTTCCAGGCCCGCGCACTGATACGAAAAAATAATCCGGGTATTTCGATGGGAGATTTGCAGGCTGAATTCATTGGCCTGCACTATCAGGATGAACGGGATGCCGACTACCTTAAGGGCGCTATGGACTGGATACGGGAAAAGTACCGCCAGCCGAAAAAAGCCGGTTGATTACACCAGAAATTTCTCCTTATCCAGTATCCAGCCGGTAACGCTCAGCCGCTCGCGTGTTGCCGGCAGCACCTCGTGTTCAATGCGGTCGCTGCGAAAGCAAACCAGCCTGCCGGCTTCGGGCAACACATCGCGGGTACGGCCGGGAAGGTACAACCGCAACTCTCCTCCTTCTTCTGCCTTCCAGTCTTTATTTAAATAACAGATTACGGACAGTTTCCGGTGGTCATCCTGTTTAAACTGATCGAGGTGGCGTTTGTAAAATGTGCCCGGGGGGTAGAGCGTAAAATGCACTTCGGCATCCTTGAGGCTGAGAAACAGGTTCCTGTTAAGGTAGCGGATGAGTTCATCAAGCCGGTGGAGGTACACGCTGGCCGCAGCAGGGGCCGTGGCCTTATCAATCCATTGAATGTAATCTCCGCGAATCTCTTCTTTCACCTGCCCCTGCTTGCTGATGCCTGCTTTTTTGAATGTGCTGCGTTGAGCCTGAAAATGAGGGAGCGCCAGAATCGCCTCCACTTCAGCCTGGCTTAAAAATTGGTCGGTAATGGCAAATTCCTGTTCGGCCAAACCCGTTGCGATGCTGTCGAAAAGGAGGTTCATGTAACAAAGTTAACTGCCGATTGTCTATACTTACGCTGATGATTCAAAAATCAACATTCTTTATTCATTACCCGTCATGTTGCCGGGGGGTTTCCTCCGTTATGCTGATTGCCCTTGTGTTTCTCTTTTCATGTACTCCGAAAGAAAAGGTAGAGCTGCGCAAAATAAAAGATATTGTGGTGGATGCCACGACCGAGCCGATGCTCCGGGCCAATGCCGTGCTCTACAATCCCAATAAAATCAGCATGACACTACGCAACATTGATATGGAAGTTTTTGTTGACGGAAAAAAAGCTGCATTGATTAACCAGCAATTAAAAGCAAAGGTGCCGGCCCAAGCCGAGTTTACCGTACCCCTTGAAGTGAAGCTGAACCTGAAAGAACTCGGCATCTTTGATACCCTGCTGGCCGTACTGGGCGGCAAAAAAATGAAAATCCGGTACAAGGGGTTCATCCGGTTTATCTACAAAACCGTGCCCGTAACCATCCCGGTTGATTACCAGGAGGAAATCCGGGTGCGCATCTGATGGCAAATCCTTACCTTCATCGCTTGGATTTTTTATGAAGGAATACCCATCAGACGGTGCAACACAGGTACAGGAACTTCTTCAGAAAATTGAAGAACTAACACAAAGCCAGCGCCACCTGCTCACCATCGCCTCGCACGATGTGAAATCTCCTTTTAACCGAATCCATGCGCTGTTGCAACTGCTGCAGATGAACAGCTCGAACCTGACGGACGACCAGAAAAACTACATCGAAAAAATGCACATTGTTGTGGCCGATGGCATGGCCATGATCCGCAACCTGATTGACTACCGGAATCTTGAGTTCCAGGGCATCGCACTATCACCCGCCTCATTTTCTCTCCGGGAATTTATTCATGCCTCGTTAAAGGCTGTTGATGGGGTTGCCCGCAAAAAACAACTTTTACTTACCGCCTCACCGGTTACCGATTTCGAACTACATACCGACCGGCATTGCCTGCAGCGCGCATTCGATAACCTGCTCTCTAATGCCATTAAGTTTTCGTTTCCGGGAAAAAGTGTGCGGGTGCAGGCAGTGGTTTCAGAAACCAACGTTGCCCTTTCCGTTCAGGACGAGGCGCTTGGATTTTTACCGGAGGAGCAGGCGCGCCTGTTTCAAAAATTCAGCAAACTGTCTAATCGCCCTACCGGAGGCGAAAGTTCAACGGGCCTGGGGCTGTACATCGCCCGGGCCATGATGCAAAAAATCAACGGACGGGTTGAATACCTCACAACCACAGGTGTTGGCAGTACGTTCTCATTGGTCTTTCCTCCATCTTTCGGGCAGGAGTGATGCCAAGCGCCAACGTAGTCGTTATGCTGAGCGTCAGCGAAGCAGGTTTGCACGGCCAGGACAAAAGGTCCTTCGCTCCAAACAGGACAACAGTTTAGTCGTTATGCTGAGCGAAGCGAAGCATCTTTTACGGAGTTGCCCGGACAAGTCAAAAGGTCCTTCGCTTCGCTCAGGACAACAGGGAAAATTTTGGGGAGTCGTTATGCTGAGCGAAGCGAAGCATCTTTGCAAGAGTTTTGCAAAGCCAGACCAAAAGGTCCTTCGCTTCGCTCAGGACGACAGGGAAAATTTTGGGGAGTCGTTATGCTGAGCGTCAGCGAAGCATCTTTGGGAAGTTTGGCCATGCAAAGCTAAAAAGGCCCTTCGCCTTCGGCTCAGGACAGCGGACTTAATTAAAAAGATAATAATCCTCGTCTTTGCCTTCGAGGATGGCTTTTAACGATTCAATGACGCTGTCGTCTTTGATCACGTAATCGCGGACGCCTTTACGGATAAAATTAAGCACGAGGTTGCCATCGTCAATGGCGCTCATCATGATGAGCTTATTCTGATCTTTGAGTTTGGCCTTGATCGCTTCGTAAAAATCAATGCCCGTTTTACCCGGCAACTTGTAATCCACAATAAACGCATCGGGCAGGGGGCCGCCATTCATTGCACTCAGGCATTCCTCGGCCGACTTGAAACTCCTGATTTTCAAATCCGGATTCTGAGCAAGCGCCCGCTGGATGAACTCAGCGTAAATCTCATCGTCTTCGATGATGTGGATGGTCATAGTGTCGGTAAACTGAATTCTAACCTGCAATATAATAAAGAATCGCTTGGACGGCTACCTCCAGAAAAATCAAAATTTTATTGATTTCAAGTAAAAAATAAGGTTTTTCATCAACTCAGGCGGTAATTTCCATGCTTCAAACAATCACCATGAAAAACCTCATCCTTTTTTTTGCTTTAATGCTGTTGCTGGATACCCGGTGTAACCTACCTGGCGGCCAAAGCACGGCTAACCTGAAATTTTCCATATCCTTCACTGCCGATATGAGCGATCAGGCTCAGGACGGTCGGCTGCTGCTCATGCTGGCCAACAACAACAAGGCCGAACCGCGCCACCAAATTGTTGACGGCCTCTCTACCCAGCTGGTGTTTGGGGTGGATGTGGAAGGCGTGAAACCCGGTGATCAGATGATTGTGGATGCGGAGGCATTCGGCTACCCCATTGAAAGTTTGAAGGATGTTCCTCCGGGCGAGTACCACGTTCAGGCCCTGCTTAACCGTTACGAAACCTTTACACTGAAAACAGGGCACACCGTAAAACTCCCTCCCGACCAGGGCGAAGGACAACAATGGAATAGTAAACCTGGAAACTTTTACAGCACCCCCATTAAAGTGGTGGTTGACCCCTCTAAAAAGGAAACCATCCGCGTGGTGATGGATCAGAAAATCCCTCCGGTAACCGAACCAAAAGACACCAGGTACATCCGCCACATTAAAATACAAAGCAAACTGCTCACCGAATTCTGGGGCAGGCCCATGTTTCTCGGAGCGCACGTGCTGGTACCCGAAGGGTTTGACGATCATCCCGATGCCCGCTACCCGCTCATGATTTTTCACGGACATTTTCCGGATGACTTTGGTGGTTTTAGCGAAACACCTCCCGATCCGAATATGGATACTACGGATTATCTCGGTCGGTTTAATATTTATGGTTATAAAAAAATTCAGGCCCAGGAAGCGTACAACTTTTACAAGCAATGGACAAGCGAAAATTTTCCTCGCTTTCTCATTATCGAAATCCAGCATGCCAACCCGTATTACGATGACTCCTACGCGGTGAACTCAGCCAACCTGGGCCCCTATGGCGATGCCATCATGCACGAACTCATCCCCGAAATTGAAAAGCAGTTCCGCGGCATCGGGCAGGGATGGGCGCGCTTTACCTATGGCGGCTCCACCGGAGGCTGGGAGGCTCTGGCCGCACAGGTGTTTTACCCCGATGAACTGAACGGCTGCTTTGCCGCCTGCCCCGACCCGATTGATTTCCGCGCCTACTGCCTGGTGGATATTTACAAAGACAAAAACGCCTACTATTACGAGAGCGACTTTAAGAAACTGGAGCGCCCCGGCTATCGCAACTACCTGGGCCAGATTACCGCCACCCTGCGCGAGATGAACCACCGCGAACTGGCCCTGGGCACCAAGTCGCGCTCAGGCCAGCAGTGGGACATCTGGGAGGCCGTGTATTCTCCACAAGGCGGAGACGGCTACCCCAAACGGTTGTGGGATAAAGTTACCGGTGAAATTGACCATACTGTGTCCGAATACTGGAAAGAAAACTACGACCTGCGCTATATTCTTGAGCGCGACTGGGATAAGCTTGGTCCGAAGCTGCAGGGCAAAATCCACATCTATTGTGGCGACATGGATAATTACTACCTGAACAACGCAGTGTATTTAATGGAAGAGTTTTTAAAGAAAACCAAAAATCCGTTTTACGGTGGCGAAGTGGACTATGGCGACCGGGCCGAGCACTGCTGGAATGGCGACCACAACAATCCCAACTACATTTCGCGCCTGCGCTACAACACCATGTACCTGCCAAAAATCTTAAAGCGCATTGAGGTAAGCGCCCCGAAAGGAGCGGATGTGAAGAGTTGGAGGTATTAGGTGAGGTGTGATAACTGGTAGAGAGAAGATGGGTTGTTATACTGCCCTACGCCCGTGTCATAAATGCAGCCGGTTGTGAAAAGCCTTAACCAAAATAGCCCACTCCCCGCGCCATTAGTCCGGCCAGCAGGGGAATAACCACCAGCAGGGCCAGCTCGAAGCGGAGCATCCAAAAAATTGCCGAAGGAACAGGAATCATTTCATTGGGATTGCCCTTCCGGTTTTTCAAAAAGAAAACCGTGGGATATATCGAAAGCAGCCCGATGGTAACAAACAGGCTCAGTTTAAGGTGAAAAATCCAGTTTTTGCTGTACACCACAGCGGGCTTACCCAAACCACCGAGCCAGAGGGTTAACCCTGCGATGAGCAGCACCACGGCTGCCACGCCATACACGGCATCAATTTTCGCCAGCCGCCTGAGTTCCGCGCGGGTGAGTGATTTTTTCAGCAACAGGTGCTCACCTGTAAGCGCACCCACAATGATGAAGATGCTGATGAAGTGAATGTAGCGGAGGAGGAGTTCGGTTGTCATGACAGTTGTTTGTTCAAAAATAGAATTCTTTAACGAGCTAACTACGAAATAAAAGTACCCAGCAAAACTTCCTTCAGTTTCACAATAAGCAGATAATACTTCCAAAAAAATTCTTGCCAGCCGCTGAATTTCTAAAGTGTCACAATTATGAGTGCTTCAAAGAATAACATTCGGTTAAACCACAATTACCGGAATGTGGAAAAGCAGCTCACTACCAGTTGTCCTTAATTTTCGCTACATAGCAAATGCATGCACGAACCCATCCTGCTCCACTTCACCACCGGCAATACCTGGGTACTTAACGGTTGCCTGGCGCTGATTATGTTTGGGGTAGCGCTTGAACTTATCCCGGATGATTTTAAACGCCTGCTGCATACCCCGCGCATTGCACTGGCCGGGCTGTTCGCCCAGTTTGTAGCCCTGCCTGCCGTTACCACCGCGCTGGTTTACCTGCTGCAGCCTTCTCCCGGCCTTGCGCTGGGGATGCTTCTGGTAGCCTGCTGCCCGGGCGGAAACATCTCCAACTTCATGTCGAGCCTGGCCCGTGCCAACGTGGCCCTGTCGGTTAGCCTTACAGCCGCAGGTTCATTTCTGGCCATTTTCCTTACCCCGCTTAACCTAACCTTCTGGGGTAAACTTTATGCACCGGGTACGGCCCTGCTGCGCGAAGTGGAAGTGGGGTTTGCCGATGTGTTGGTTACCATTGTACTAATCGCTGGCATTCCGCTGGTGCTGGGCATGGTAGTGCGTTATTATTTCCAGTCGGTGGCACTTCGCCTTACCCAACGGCTAAAACCCCTCTCGATAGTCATTTTCTTATCGTTTGTGCTTGTGGCCTTCGCACAAAATTATTCCGCCTTTACACAGTACATCCATCTGGTATTTCTGCTGGTTTTATTGCACAACGCACTAGCGTTGACCACCGGTTTTTTCATTGCCAGGTGGAGCGGAGCCTCGCATCCCGACCAGCGCACCATTGCCATTGAAACGGGCATCCAAAATTCCGGGCTCGGCCTGGCACTCATCTTTACATTTTTTAACGGCATGGGCGAAATGGTCCTGGTAGCAGGCTGGTGGGGCATCTGGCATATTGTATCGGGCCTTGGCCTTTCGTACTATTGGTCGCGTCTTTCACCCGTTACCCGCTGATGGTAAACCGTTTGTTTTATTTTTCGCTTCGCATCTATGTATGGCTGGCACTGCATTTCTATTTTAAAAAAATACGGGTGAACGGAGCAGCCAATATACCGGGTGCCGGTCCGGTTATTTTTCTGGGCAACCACCAAAATGCTTTGCTGGATGCCCTGGTGATAGCTACAACTGTTCCGCGTTACTGCCACTTCATTGCACGTGCCGATGTGTTTAAATCAAAATTGGTTGCCCGCCTCCTGGCTTTGTTGAACATGCGGCCGGTTTATCGCCTGCGCGATGGCCTTAAATCCATACCCAACAACAAGCAAACTTTTGCCTGGGCATGCAGCCTGTTGCTGCGTAACGAATGCCTTTTGTTTTTTCCCGAAGGGAACCACAGTTTGCTGCGAAGGGTGCGGCCGTTAAGCAAGGGCTTTACCCGGATTGTTGCCGAAACCCTTGAAAAAAATCCATCGCTCCTGTTGCGTATCGTACCAGTGGGCATCAACTACACCGATCACACCGGCTTCAGGGGCTCGGTAAGCATTTATTACGGACAACCGGTTGAAGCCTCCGATTACAAAAACAACCTGCCCGCCTTGCGCTCGGCAATGGAAGAAGCACTGAAAACACTTACCGTCCACGTAGCGGAAGAAGCCACTTATCAGGACATAATCCGTAAGCTGGAGCGGTCGGCCCCCGACTACCTGAACCCGGAAGAAACCAACCGCAGAATACGGCTGATTGAAGCAGGACGGTATCCGGAAGGATATGTTCATACTCCTCGCACAAAAAGATCACTGGCCCGGTTGCTGATTTATTACCCGGTTTATTTCCTGTGCGTACTGATTAATGCTGTGCCGCTCGTCATTTGGAAGGGACTAAAGAAAAAAATTACCGATCCGGTATTCATCGGCACCTTCCGGTTTGCCGTTGGCATTACGGTGGTGCCGGTCACGTATGTGTTTATCGTTGGGATTGTAGCTGTCATGACGAATGTTCCGGTTGCCGTGCTAACCGGAATGGCCTGTGTAGTTTCGCTGCCGGTGTACCAGGCTATACGTAATGCGAACTTTTAACAGCTTGACACTTACTTCTGAAGGAAGGGTGTCATTCAAAACCTTTATGAGGCGCTTTAGCAATTTTGGTTGTAGCATGTAACCAAGTGCATAAGGTATAGTTCTGTTAAATCATTTGATCCAGGAAGCAGCTTAGCCGGGCCTGCTATTTAAAAAGCCGTTTCCTGTAAAACGTATCGCACGCAAAATGCCCCGTGTTGCCGCACGGACCGGGTATTTTTTCAAAGCCATTTTTTTCGTACAGCTTCATGGCTTGTTTCATGGTGTTAAACGTTTCGAGGTAGCAATACATATAGCCGAAATCTCTGGCTGCCTTCAGGCATTCATTGAGCACGCGTTGCCCCAGCCCCCTGCCGCGGCCTTCGGTCAAAAAGTACATTTTCTTCAACTCACAGGTTTGACTATCCCCGCCTTCCAGCGGTGCCACCCCTCCTCCGCCAATAACTTGTCCGTTTTCTTCACACACAAAATACGCACAACGGGGGCGGGTATAGGCTGTAAACATATCGTCCACTTCCTTATCGTGAATGGCAAACCCTTTTCCGCTGGCGCCAAATTCGGGCATTACCGTCCGGATAATGGAAGCTAATGCGGGGTTGTCGGCCGCGTTGATTAAACGGATAATCATCAGCAATATCAGTTAATTAAAATAAAGACCTGAGGTCGTCTCAAAAGACTTGAAGTCTTTGAGTCATTCTGAGCATTAGCGAAGAATCATCCCATTAAATCACTGAAAATAGGAGATGGTTCGCTTTCGCTCAACATAACGATGAGACTTTTGAGCCAACCCCGGGCCTGAAGGTAAATTCCTAATCGGCAACCAAAGCCGGAATATTTTTATCCCTGAACATTTTATTGAATGCGGCTATCTCCGTTTCGCGGAGGCGGTTCATTTGCTGCTTGTACTCCCCCCATTGCTTTTCCAAATCCGCAAAGCGGTCGCGGGCACCCTGGGTAACCCGCGGATCGTGCACATCGGCCACAGCACGCACGGCAAAAAATTCTGTGTTCAACTTACTCGGAAAGTTGATGACATCCTGAAAATTCTTTTGTTTGGTTTGCACTACATTCTCTTCCCACTTTTCAATCTTTTTTATCAATTCTTTTCCTGCCGTTACTACCTCTTTGGCATCGGCACGGTCTTTCAGCATCTCGTTGTAGTTTTCAATCTGCTTCTTCACCTTACGCATGTTGTTAACGGCAGTGCTGATTTCGGCTAACCGGTTTTCAACCCGATCCATAAACTGCTGCTGGGCTGCCCAGTCGGCCGGGGTAACACGCAGATTCGGATCCTGAATGATCTCAAATTCCGTTTCAGCTGTCTCACCTTTATACGTAATGCGTGCCCGGTATTTACCGGGAGCCACGCGATGGCCGCGGTAATCGCCATACACATAAGCATTGTCAATGGCTGGCAGGGTTTCGGTTCTGAAATCCCATGCAAACCGGTTTACCCCTGCCTCGGCAGGAATAACCTGAGGGGCTGGCGGGCCACCAGGGAAGGTTTTGAAGTTTTCATTTTTCTTGCTCGAATAGCTCCGTATCTTCTTTCCGGATCCATCCAGTATTTCAAGTCGCACGGTGTTCGTATCGGCTTTCTCGTTAAGGTAATAATCCAGCACTACCCCATCCATCGGGTTTGTGCCCAGTCCTGGTATATTGCCCATCCACTCCGGTATGGTAATGGACGGATAACGTACCGTTGGCTTTGGCTGATAGAGTACCACAGTACTGTTGCCGAAATTTCCTTTCGATTGTTGGATGGCGCTGAGATCATCCAGGATCCAAAACGACCGCCCGGCCGTGGAAGCTACCAGATCGTTGCCTTGGATAATCAAGTCGGTAACAGGAACTACCGGAAGGTTCAGTTGCAGCTTATTCCAGTTGGTGCCGCCATTAAACGACACATAGAAACCGCGCTCTGCACCGGCATACAGCAGGTCTTTTACTTTCTTATCCTCGCGGATCACTTTAATAAAATCATCGGTATCTACCCCGTTGCCGATTTTTGTCCACGTTTTACCATAATCGGTTGTTTTGTAGGTCATGTTGGAATAATCGTTGAACTTGTAGCGCGATGCCGAAATATAGGCGGTGGCCTTATCGTGCGGAGATACTTCGATGGAATGGATCAAGCACTCTGGCAAGCCAACCGGTGTAACATTCTGCCAGGTTTTGCCTCCATCTTTTGTAATGTGTACCAGGCCGCAATCGCTGCCGGCATACAGCACACCTTTTTCATGAGGCGATTCAATCAGGTAATAAATGGTGTTGTAGTTCTCTCCGCCAGCTCCTTCATTGGTTATTGGTCCGCCACCCTGCTGTTGCCTGGTGGTATCGTTACGGGTTAAATCGGGACTGTTGACCTCCCAGTTTATTCCCCCGTTTGTGGTTTTAAACACCACGTTGGAAGCATGGTAAATTGTATTCGGATCGTGCGGTGAAGCGATTAATGGTGCATTCCAGTTAAACCGGTATTTCATGTCTTTGGCGCGATAAGCGAGGTTGGTGCTGGGATACTGCATGATGTCCTTCCGCTCGTTGGTGCGCGTGTCAAGCACATCAATATTTCCCTGGTAACAGCCGCCATACAGCAGCACCGGATTGTTCGGATCGAACGCGATGTAAGCGCTCTCACAACCGGGGCCTTCAAACCAATCCTGGTCTGTAATTCCAAAACTGTTGTTCCGGCTTTTGATAACCATCGAGGAGTTATCCTGCTGGCCTCCGTACACCCGGAAGGGAAAGAGGTTGTCAACATTAACACGGTAAAACTGGGCCGTGGGCTGATTGTTTAAAGGCGACCAGCTTTTGCCTCCATTAAACGTTATTTCGCCACCGCCATCATCGCCCAAGATCATGTTTTGGTTGTTGTTGGGGTTAATCCACAGGTCATGCGTATCGCCATGACCCACACGGATATTCTGAAAGGTTCTTCCCCCATCAATGGATTTCATCATCGGAGCATTGAGCACATATACCACATCGGCATTTTGCGGGTCGGCAAACACTTCCATATAGTACCACGAGCGGGATGTAATGTTCTGATCGCTCGACAAATGGTTCCACTTTTTTCCGCCATCATCCGAGCGGTACAATCCGTCTTTGCCTTTTTCGGATTCCACAATGGCATATACGCGGCTGGGATTTGCCGGAGAAACCGATACTCCTATTTTGCCCATCAGTTTGGGAAGGCCTTCGTTGATCTTCGTCCAGGTGTCCCCGCCATCGGTTGACTTCCAGATGGAGCATCCCGCTCCACCACTCTCCACCTTCCATGGGTACCTGCGGTGCTGCCAGGTTGCTGCATACAAAATGCGCGGGTTGGTTTTGTCCATCGACAGCGATGACGCGCCCGTATTTTCATCTACATATAATACTTTCTTCCAGGTAACCCCACCATCGGTTGATTTATAAATGCCCCTGTCAGGACTGGCACCATGTACCGGGCCTTGTGCAGCCACGTAAACAACATCGGGGTTGGAAGGATGGATCACCACATCGGCAATGTGCCTGGTTTTTTCGAGGCCGATGTTCTTCCACGTTTTTCCACCGTCAACCGATTTATACACTCCGTCACCATACGAGGTCATCACGCCCCGCACGGCATGCTCACCCATGCCCACATAAATCACGTTGGGGTCGGCTTCGCTTACCGCGATGTCGCCAACTGAACCGGTTTTGAAAAAACCATCGGAAATGTTCCGCCAGGTAATCCCGGCATCTTCCGTTTTCCAAATGCCCCCACCGGTGTAACCGGTAAAGTAAACCTGGTCGTTACCCACCACACCCGAAACGGCATTGGACCGCCCTCCGCGGAACGGTCCGATGTTTCTCCACTTCAGGCCTTTATATAATTCGGCATTGAAAGCAGGAGCCGCTGAAGCTGATGATGATTTGGATTTTTGTGCAACGGATAGCTGGGGGAATACCAGCATCATACATAACAAAAGGATAAAGATTTTTTTCATAGCTGGGGGAGTTTAGAAGCTCAGAAGTACGGAATTTTTTCCGGCTACGCCAATAAAGTTTTATGTTGGTTAAAACAACCGGATCAGCGGTTGCTTAGCTCTTTCATCGCTTCAGAGAAAGCGGTCTTGATGGCGTGGCCATTTTTATGATGCTGATTTTTAACTATCCATTTTCCGTTTATGATCGTGCCCAGGTTCCGGCTTGAATCGGACGTATAAAGAATCGTTGGAAGAAGATTCCCAGCAGAAGTATCCGCAAACAAATGGCTGCCGGCATTGATAACCAGCGCATCAAATGGCTGGCCCACTTCAAAATGATCAGCGGTAATCCTTCCCATAGCCAGCCGCCCGCGCATGACCGACTCAGTAACAAAATAGTGAGCCGCATTGCCCTGCACGGTATTCCGCTTATTGGTAACAAGGCGTTGCCGGTAGTCGATCATCCGCAATTCCTCAAACGGGTTAAGTCCGATATGGCTGTCGGTACCGATGCACCAGCACCCGCCAGATTTTACATATTCTTTCATTCTGAAAATTCCATCGCCCAGGTTCCCTTCGGTGGACGGGCACAACACCACGTTGGCTTTTGATGCCGCCAGCCTTTTCACTTCATCGTCATCAAGATGGGTGGCATGAACCAGGTTAAACCGCCCGTTCACGGGCAGGTTATCAAGCACCCATTGCAGGGGCCTCTTCTTGCACCAGGCAAGGCAGTCTTCTACCTCTTTCTTTTGTTCAGCAACATGAAGGTGAAACGGAATTGTTGATGGCCCCTGCTGATAGGTTCTTATGATGTCATCCAACTTAACCGCACGCAGCGAATGAACACTAAACCCCAACGCGGCACCGGGAAAATTTTTCAGCGCGGCCGCGCTGTCATCGAGCAGGTGTAAATATTCATCCACCGTGTTGGAAATAAACCGCCTTTGCCGCGGCTGTGGCGCTTGTCCAAATCCGCCTTTCTGATAAAAAACAGGTATCAGCGTGATCTTTATTCCGGCTATGGCAGCAGCCTGAAGCATGCGTTCACCCATTTCGGCAAGGTTCGCATACGGCTTTCCGTCCTTGTCGTGATGGAGGTAGTGAAACTCGGCCACGTGGGTGTAACCTTGCCTTACCATTTCGGCATAAAGCATAGCAGCAATGGCCTGCGCCTGATCAGGGTTTACCGACAACGCACATTTATACATCTCTTCGCGCCACGTCCAGAAGTCATCGTCAGTACCGGCAGGATGGTTTTCGGCCAATCCGGCCATAGCATATTGAAAGGCGTGTGAGTGGGCATTCTGAAATCCGGGCAAGGCAAAGCCATTAACCTGTTCGATGGCTGCAGGATGTGGCGGAGGCTGATCGCCAAGGTAATGGGCAATGCCCTGTTCATCTACACCGACATAAGCGGGCATCATCCAGCCGGAAGATTGAAGAAGGGCATTGAATCGATAATAGGTCATGCTGAATGAATAAGCGGTTAATCTAAGAAGTCGAACAAGTAATCGGGCTTATAGTCAACGCCAGGTAATTAAATCAACAGGTGGTTATCTGAATTGTCATCCCTCACAACGTTTCTATCAATTCACCAAGCGTATGTTTTAATACCTGGCGCATTTTGCCGGCCCGAACCGGATCATAATTTTTCTCCTCATCATCCATATACCTTACCTTGCTCATTTCCAGCTGAAGGGCATGCTGATTTTCTGCCGGCCTGCCGTAGTGCCGCGTAATATACCCTCCCTTAAACGGATAATTATGCTGAAAGGAATAGCCACTCGCTTCCAGGTTTTTAAGGGCCGTTTCAATTATCCCGGGCGAAGCCGATGTGCCATCGGCATCACCCAAAATGAGATCCGGAAATTTTTCCTCATGAATAGTGGGCACGTGCTGCCGGATGGAATGGCAATCCCACAACAATACTTTTCCGAAAGCGGATTTTAATTCATCAAGCAATTCCGCAAGCCTCTGATGATACGGCCGGTAGTACAGTTCCACCCTCCTTTTAATCTCCACATCGGCCTCTGCCTTTCGCTTATCTGCATAGATCGGTTCACCGAAGAAGGTGGTGGCAGGACACAGGCCGGTGATAATCCGGCCATCGGAATAGAGCGGTTTATCTTCCGGATTACGGTTCAGATCGATCACCCACCGGCTGTACACGGCATGGATCATGGTGATGCCCATCTCGGGTGCGAAATCATATAATTGATGGACAAACCAGTCGGTATCGTCAGGAGCGGCTATGAGGTCTTGTCTGAACTCGTTTTTCAGCTCATCAGGAAATTCCGTTCCGCAGTGTGACACACTAAGCAGTACCGGTGCGCGCCCCGCTGAGGGAGCTATGACCTTAAAGGGACGCATTGCGTTATTTGCCTGACTTCTTTTTCTGGTTCTGTGCTTCTTGCAGGGCCTCTATGGCCTTGTCGCGCTCTGCCTGCGCCACCTTAAGCGCTTCCTCCAGTTGCTGTTTCATTTTTTCAATGCGCTCACCGGCATCCTCGGCATCCACAATGGCTTCTTCGTATTTCAATTTCCATTCTTCGGTCTCCCGTTCAAGCCGGCTTGCTTTGCTGTAGTTGTACAATCCAAAAGCGAGGGAAAGAATCGTAATTCCCGCAAGTAGCGTGGTTACAAATTTTGAGTTCATACGTGTATCATTTCTTTGAATATTTCTTTTGAACTTCTTCAAAATTACGTTGGGCATTTTCTTTTTCCTGTTCCAACGCCATCCTCAGTTTTGCCGCTTCCATACGGGCAGCCTCTGCTTCCTGCCGCAGGACATTTATCTGCCGGTACAAATCCTCCACTTTTTCACGTTGTACTTCCGCTTCATGGCGTTGTGTATAACCGTAATAAATGCAAAGCCCGGCAATCAGAAACATAACAATGGCACGGATCTTATCTTTCACAGCGGCTTTGCTTTGCGTAGTATTATCACTTTTCATTTCTTCTTCTTTTTCCTGGTCTTGGTGGTTTCTTTGTCTTCAACTGGTTGAGTTCTTAATTCAATTGCCTGCAATTTTACCTGATATGTTTGTAAAAGTCTCTCCTTTTCTGCCAGCTGATCGTTAAGCTGTTTTAATTTATCCTGGTAATCGCGTTCAGTCTTACCGTCCAGTCTTCGTTTCAGCACCATGATTCGCCTGAACGATTCATCTATCCGTGAAGCGGGTATGGTTCCGTCAAGAACGAAGTTACGAATTATCCCATGCACTTTGTCAACGGTGCGTTCCTGGCTTCCCTGAATGTTGTTGGTAAAGCACAGGATATCCACTCCGGCCAGGATGGCCAGTTTTATGGATTCCTCGAACGAATAGTGCTTTGCAATAGCGTGCATCTGCATATCATCCGTAAAAACAACCCCGTTAAACCCAAGACCCCTGCGTAACAACCCATCAATAATGCGGGGCGACAGGGTTGCGGGCAGTTTATTCTGGTCGAGCCGTCCGTTAACAATGTGTGCAGTCATCACGGCATCAGCCAATCCCTCCTGCATAAGTTTGATGTATGGCGTGAGTTCTGCCTCTGTCCAGGTAGCGGTAACCTCTGTCAGGTCCAGGTGTGTGTCGTTCAATGAACTGCCGTGCCCGGGAAAATGCTTTAAGGCGGTAAGCACACCCAGCCGGTTATGCTCGCGAATAAAAGCCTGGGCGTACAGCGCAACCGAATCGGCATTTTTTGAAAAGGCCCGCTCTACTTTTGCGATAATGGGGTTATCAGGGTTCGATGCCAAATCAACAACCGGGGCAAAATTCAGGTTGATACCCAGGCCGGCCAGCGTGGCCGCGGTAACCTCACTGTAAAACTTTACTGAATCAAGTGGCGATTGGCCTAACCTTGCTGCTGAAACCGATCGGGGAAACCCGTATTTCTCTTTAAGCCGGTTAACGCGCCCTCCTTCCTGATCAATGGCAATGAACAAGGGTATGGGCGCAGCGTGCTGGTACGTCCAGGTAATTTTTTTCAAGGCATGGTAAGAATTTTTTGCCGGGATATTCTTTTCAAAAATGATGATGGACCCCACCTTGCCCTGCCGTACTGACTCAAGCAGCAGCGGATCGACTTCGGCTTTCGGAAATCCGGTTAATATCATCTGCCCGATTTTAATATCCAGGCTGTCTTGTGCCCATGCGCCACTACTGATGGCCAGCAACAGAATGATTAATCTGTTTTTCATCATTAATAATTGTCACGAATCTGTTTCAGAATGACTTCCATTTGCCTGCGCACATCACCAACCGGTGCGGTAAAGTTACTGTTCATAAAACTGAAAATAAGGGTTTGGCCTTTTTTGGTGATAAGGTACCCGCTTAATGAATGATGGTTACTCAATGTGCCAGTTTTTCCGTAAAGGTAGGGTACATCGGCCTTGTACCAGTTCCTGAGTGTTCCTGTTTTGCCGCCAATGGCCAGTAAACTGAAAAGCCGCCCGCGGTCTACCTCCGCATAAATCTTCTCCCACAACGTTACGATGCTCCGCGGGGTAAACAAATTGTAGCGCGATAACCCCGACCCGTCAACCCATACGGGTTTGTCTGGCAAATCGGCCAGGTGGTTCGTTTGCATGTAGCGAATGGCCGGTTCGGGTTGCAACGTGTCGCTTACTGCCTGACCACACATTAACAATAATTGCTCGGCAATAAAATTATCGCTTTGCTGCATCATGGTTTTCAGCAAACTGTCGGTGGGTACCGAGGGCAATGTTTTTTTTGCAGCCCCCATTGGGATGGGTTTGTTTAGTAAACGCACCGTCCGTTTCAGGGTATCGCTCAACAAATCGGCCACCAGTACCGGATTGGGTTTAAACGGCACTTCCCACTTTTCGACCGGTCGCTGAACTTTACCCGGAAAAAAGTCGATCCGGTTAGAGCCGATTTCGCGCAGGATTTCAGAACGCTGAGTGCTATCGGCCAGCCAGAAATATTTTTTAAAGTACCCCGGTGTTACGGTAAGGCCTTTGTGTGCATTGCGGTAAACCGTAAAGAAATTTCCGTAGATCGGAAAAGCCGATCGTTCAACCGAATAACTGTACTGGTAATCGCTCCACGCCCAGCCCGGCCCCAGGGGAGTTGTGTTAAAATTGTTTTCAGCATAATAAATATCCTTGCGGGTGCTTTTTAAAAATTCATATACCATGGAATTGAAAAAGGTGTAAGGATACAGGAAGGACGGATCGCCTGTACCTGAGATAATTACTGAATCTCCGCGCTCCAGGTAGTGCAGCCCCGGCACGGAATCGCCCAACAACGTGAGGGCCGCATAGAGGGTAAAAATTTTCGTGTTGGATGCAGGCGTAAAATACCGGTCACCGTTATAGGTAAACAGTGTCTTTCTTTGGGCCGGATCATACAGCACAAAGCCTGCATGATGCTGAAATTTTTGTTCGGTGGTTCGAAAGGTTTTGGTGAGTTGTTGTTTCGATACGGGTGAGCATCCGGCAGCAAGCCAAACCAGTAAAGAAATAATTGCCGGTACCCTCATTTACAGGTAACGTTCAATCAGGATGTTGCGGTGGTGCACCTCATGACCGGCAATGATGTACCCCAGGTTGATCACGGAAACCATGTTGTTATTGGCTTTGCCACAACGGGAAAGCATTTCAGGGGTGAAACTTTCAAACAAATCAATGGTGGTTAGGCGAAGCCTGTTGAATTCATCGGCAAGCTGGCTGAGCGTACGGCTGTGGGCATTGGCATTTGGGGCATAATTCTTTTCATCGAAACCCGCGAGTTCGGTTTGATCGTTTCGAGCAAAGCGAAGGGCGCGGTATGCAAAAACACGTTCGGCATCCAGCATGTGGCAGAGCAATTCTTTAATGCTCCATTTACCTGGCGCATAGCGGTATTCGCCCTTCGATTCGGGTATCGAGTGGATAAGGGACCTCGTTTCACTGATGCTGGTACGGAGCGCATCCATGAGGTTTTGGTTGCTGACATGTGCCACATAGCCCTGGTAAAATGCCGGCAGAGTAGCGGGGTCGGGTGAAGTCTTCATGCCTGAAAATAAGTAAAATCCTTTATCCGTAAATCAAATTATCCTCCCATTCGCTTTTCAATGGAGCGCAGCATGAACCTGCGGAGAAAACCCTCTATCGGAAGAATAACAAACGCAATGCCCACCTGAATGACAAAGTCCACCACCGGGCCGCCTTCGGTATCCAATGTAGATCCGGCCACGGTTTGAATAAACTCTATCAGGATGATGATGGAGAGCAGGGAAAGAACCCGGCTTACGAACCGATACCGGTTGCTAAGTTGAAAGGACGCAAACACCAGCAACGTAAATACAGCGAACTCCATTGCATAGAACCAAGGGCGTTTCCAGTAAGGCGGCAATACCCTGATGCGCACGGGTTCCATGTCGGTTATTCTTCCAAAAATGTCTTTTGATTGGACGGCCAGTGAATAATCTCCTGACGGCAGGTAGGGAAAGTCAATGCGGCTGTTGGATGCCGACCAATCCGACCAGGCTTCATTTAATCCAAGCAACCGGTACCGGTATTCAACGGCATGCCCGCTGAGGTAATCGGGCTTTACCACTTCCACGCGAACGGAATTGTTGTCCTGCTCCAGCTTAAGAAAGCTGGCCCGCGTTACCGTTGAGTTGTTTTGTTCAATCCACCTGACAAGCAGCGGGTAGGAGGTTTCAACGGGCAGTATCCGGCCGGTGTTAAAATAAACCAGTTCGTTTGAGCCGGTAATGATCCACAGGTTTTCTCCGGGTTCATCCCTGGTAATAAAGCGGATGTCGGGAAGGAGGTTGAGCAGCCTGATTTTCTGCTGATCGGTTTTACCCAGCGCATACCAGTTGTGTTCATCGCGAATCCACATCGTACCCGGACCGGCAAAGAAGGCGAGCGGACGATCCAGCGAATCGGCTTTAATCAATTGTTGGGTTTCAGGATTAAACTGATAAAAGCCTGATGCCGTTCCGAACACCACCGTTCCGTTGCTAACCATCCCCACTATCCGCTCGTAGTCGGGTGCTTTGATTTCAATGGCCTGTACCTCATCTTGTCGGGCAACGGGCAGGCGATAAACTTTTTCAATTCCGCAAAGCCATACGGCAACACCGGGTTCTTCAAAAATGTAACCAACCGGATTGTCAATCCCGGTAAGCATTCCTTCTTCCTTCCATTCATTTTTTATCAGTCCGATTCGATGCAACTTATCATCATAGGTTGATAACAGCAGTGAAGAAAAATTATCGGAAGCAAAAAGACACCTGATGGGATCATCAATAATAGAACTAACGGATGTACCCCTCACTTCAAATGCACCACTAAGCCCTGAAGCGATTAGCCGGTCCTTCCAAACGATCAGATCAGTAACTTTGGAATCAATCCCATTAATTCGCTTATACACATAATGAGATGACCGGAGGATACGCCTGGTACGCTTTTCCTTTTTATATACTACTTTCGGAGTGGTGGCGGGTTGCTTCAACTGCGTTGTGGCCGGCTGCGTTTTTTTTCTTCGGAGGAAGCCAAAGATGCCTCCTTTTTCTTTTTGCCCCTGTTTTAGTTCGTTGGGTGGCGTATTCGCATCCGGTTTTTTACTGTGTTGCGCAGTAGCTTGGTTAACGGGAACATCTACATAATACACCAGTTCATCATAAAAGTCTTCGCGCTCAAGTGCGTACAAACCCAGCGAAGTACCAACATACACCTTGCCCCGAAAATTTTTTGCGCACAATAAATTGCCCTGAAGGCCCTGATAATACCTGAATGAGCGAAACGGCAGGAAGGGCGCAATCCGCGTAAAGCCGTATGCATGGGCTACCCAGATGTTTTGGTTTTTATCGCTTGTTATCGAATATATTTCATTGTCGGGCAGGCCGGTTGAATAATTTATGATTTGCTCGGTAGTGCCGGTTTTCGGATTGATAAACAACACGCCTCCCCGAAGCGTCCCCAGTGCCACCAGGTCGGCCGTAACCCAGGTAGCGTTTACAATTACGCTTGCACCGGCATATGCCGCATCGGCCAGAACAATTTCGCGGGGTTTCAGGTTCTTTCCGCACAAGTAAATTCGGCTATCGGTTGTTCCCAGCAGATACGTATCGCCATACCGATGGGCAAAGAGCAGGGCGGTGCTTTCTTCTTTGAAAAGGGTACTTGTGCTCCGTAGGTTTTCCAACACATGGGTTCTGTCCTCTTCCGAGCTTACCAAGACGGTGCCAAACAGTTCGTTAAGCGCAATCCATCCGGTTTCATCCGAAGCCTGCCGGGTAACACTGTCACCTGCATAACGAAAAACATGGCGATCGTTCAAAAAATAAAGCCGATCGGCATTGCCGGTTAACTGAAAAGAAAAGGCAGCCTCCGGTTCTTCGTAGATGGGCTGATACGTTTCAAGACCATTGTTGTTAAGAGTAATTTTGCCAAAGCCCTTTGACCCTGCTACATACAGCAGGTTGTCGTTAATCAGTTTAAGGGCATAGGCTGCCCCGCTGGTTTTTATCTGGTCCCAGTTGCGGCCGTCAAAGCGGAGGACTCCGCGTGCCGTGGCAAAGTAGAACAACCCGCGGCTGTCCTGCACGATATCATAACATGTATTATTAAACCTGCCCTGGTCAGGCGAAAAGTGCGAAAGGAAATAGCTGCCTGGTTGAGCCAGCGCGAGTACTGACAGCAGCACCCCACACAACGAAAGCCTCAACTTCTTAGCCATACGGGAAAATCAAAGTTAAAAAATCCGCCCATTCAGCCGATGCGGCTCCAGTTGGTGGCGCTACGCTGAAACAATTCAACCTGGTTTCGGATCAATGCATTTTCAGGCTTCTCCAATCCGGGGTCATCGGTTAACAAGGCAAGGGCCTCCTCGCGGGCAGTTTGAAGCAACTTGCCATCTTTGCTCAGGTCGGCTATCAGTAAGTCAAGGATACCGCTTTGCTGAGTACCCATCAAATCACCGGGGCCACGCAGTTGCAAGTCCACCTCGGCAATTTCAAAACCATTGTTGGTGCGCACCATAGTTTGGATGCGCTTCTTTGATTCGGCCGTCAGTTTGAAGCTTGTCATCAAAATGCAGTACGACTGGTCGGCACCCCGGCCTACCCTTCCGCGCAACTGGTGGAGTTGCGAGAGGCCGAAGCGTTCGGCATTTTCGATAACCATTACCGAGGCATTGGGAACATCTACGCCAACCTCAATCACCGTAGTGGCCACCATGATTTTCGTTTCTCCCTTCACAAAGCGCCTCATTTCATACTCTTTTGCTTCAGGTTTCATCTTACCGTGTACAATGCTGACGGGCACTTCCGGAAAAGCGCGGCATACACTTTCGTAGCCATCCATCAGGTGCTTAAGGTCCAGTTTTTCAGATTCTTCTATCAGTGGGTAAACAATGTACACCTGCCGCCCTTCATCAATCTGTTCTTTTAAAAAGCCGTTTACCTGCAGGCGGTGCGAATCAAATTTGTGAATGGTTTTAACGGGCCTCCTTCCGGCAGGCAACTGATCAATAACCGAAACATCTAAATCGCCATACAAGGTCATTGCCAGTGTTCGGGGAATGGGTGTGGCCGTCATCACCAGCACATGGGGTAGCAGGTCGGCATTTTTGCCCCACAGTTTTGATCGCTGCGCTACCCCAAAGCGGTGCTGCTCATCAATAACGGCCAAGCCAAGTTTATTGAATTTTACCTCTTCTTCAATAAGTGCATGGGTTCCGATAAGTATGTTGAGTGCTCCGTTTTGCAGGTTCTCATTAATGACCTTGCGCTCGCTCTTTCTTGTAGAGCCGGTAAGCAGCGCAACCGACAGGCCCATTTGGTCGGCAAAGCGCTTCAGGTTGGCGTAGTGCTGCTGAGCAAGTATTTCGGTGGGGGCCATCAGGGCACATTGCGCGCCTCCGCCAATGGCAACCAGCATGCACACAAATGCTACAATAGTTTTTCCGCTACCCACATCGCCCTGAAGTAGCCGGTTCATCTGCTTTCCGGATTTCATGTCGGTATAGATTTCACGGATAACTTTTTTCTGGGCATCCGTTAACGGATAAGGGAGGAATTGATTGTAAAACCGGGTGAGCAGGGTTACATCGGTGAAGGCATACCCCCGTGATTTCTCCTGCCGGACGAGTTTCAGTTTCAGCAGGCGCAACTGAATGTAAAACAACTCTTCAAATTTCAGGCGGTGGGTTGCCTTTTTCAGCAGATCGTGTGTTTGTGGAAAATGAATATTAATTAATGCCGTGCGTTTATCCACCAGGTTATGCCGGCTGAGCAGCCGCTCGGGAAGTGTTTCGCGTATCTTGTCTTTTGCCAGCACCAGCAACTCGCGCTGCAATTTAGACATGGCCTTGCTGTCGAAATACTTTGCACGCAGTTTTTCGGTTAACGGGTACACCGGCTGAAGGTACCCGGTTTTGGTATTGCCTTCCGTTTGGGGTTCAAACTCGGGATGGGCCATGCTGAATTTTTTTCCATAGCGAACAGGTGCACCAAACACTACATACTGCACCCCCGGCTTCAGTTTTTCACTGACCCAGCGGATTCCCTGAAACCACACCAACTCCATGGTGCCGGTTTCGTCTTCGGCATGCGCTACCAATCTTTTTTTTTTGCCGGCACCTGTTATCTCCTTCCCTATTACCCTGACGACCAATTGCACGGCCGGCATGTTTTCGGTAAGCTCGGCAATTTTGTAAAACCGTGTCCGGTCTTCATAGCGAAACGGGTAGTGCTGCAGCAGGTCGCTAAAAGTAAAAATGCTCAACTCCTTGTTCAGCAAGGCAGCTCGCTGAGGACCAACGCCCTTCAGGTATTCAATGGGAGTATCAAAGAACCGTTTGATAACTGGCTGCATAGCCCAATTTAACGGAAAGTTAATGGAGAACTGTCATTAAACCGCAGCGCGGTATTTAAGTCTATTTACCTGGTTACTATTTTTGAAGTTCGTTAATTCATCAACACATGAAAGTTGGCTGTCAATCATATCGCGGAATTGAGTTTGTGTGTTATGACGACCTTCCTTTAAACCAGCAGATTCTTCTCAACGCTGCACCCGAAAGCCTGGAACGGATAAAAATACTTATCCACAACAAGACCGTAGCAAACTGTATCCTGTACAAAGATTATGAGCAATGGTTCCATTCCGTTTACAGACGTTCGGCAGTACCCGCGCAAAATGCTGCAAGCCCGCTGGAAATGAAGCCCGTAACCCTGGCATTTGACCAGGCCTAATCCGGCCAGATGCCTTTGTCAGGTACTATTTCCAGCACGTTGCCCTCTGAATCTTCGAAATAGAACGACTCCTTTCCGCTTTCCCAAATTACCTTGTCGGTTATTTGTATTCCTTTCGCGACAATCCAGGCTTTAGTTCGCTCATACTCCGCCTCGTTAACCTCAAAGGCCAGATGCTGTTTTCCGCCACCATAATGTGGCGGTGGACTTTTCTTTGTTTTTGAGTCATCCGGATTGAAGAGCAGCAACACCGAACTTCCTGCTCTGAAAAAAACATGTTTGCCGGGCAAGTAGCCAATCAGTGGAAGTTCAAGAATTGCCTCGTAGAAGTTCCTGGCGCGTTCCAGGTCGTGAACATACAAGCAAGTTTCTTTAATTTTTTTAAAGTTCATTGAACCGTTCCGTTGCACAAGGCTTGTTTAAAGGTGCGGTACTCCGTCCACATGGAAGTCAAGACCTCAGCCGCAGGCTTGATGGAGTGAATGGCCGCGGCCACCTGGCCTATTTCCAGTTCGCCTTCGTCCAGGTCGCCTTCAAACATTCCTTTCTTTGCACGTGCCCTGCCCAGCAGGTTTTTCAACTCTTCAGCCGAGGCCCCGCGCCTTTCAGCTTCCGCTACCTGTTCATAAAATTTATTTTTGATCAATCGCACGGGGGTAAGTTGCTTCATCGTAAGCATGGTATCGCCTTCGCCAGCTTCTACAATTTTTTGTTTGAAGTTTTTATGAAGAGACGCCTCTTCGGTTGCCGCAAAGCGGCTGCCTACCTGAACGCCATCGGCACCGAGGGCGAAGGCCGCCAGCACACCCCGGCCATCAGCAATACCGCCCGCGGCCAACAACGGAATTGACACCGCATCGCGCACCAGCGGAATGAGTACAAAGGTGGTGGTCTCTTCGCGGCCGTTGTGCCCGCCCGCTTCAAATCCTTCGGCAACGATGGCATCAACCCCGGCTTGCTCGGCCTTTCGGGCAAATTTTACACTGGAAACAACATGAACGACCGTGACGCCCTGTTCCTTCAGGCGCGGAGTCCACGTTGCCGGATTGCCGGCCGAAGTAAACACAATGCGCACCCCTTCTTCGATAATGATGGTTATCAGCTTTTCAATATCCGGGTACAGCAGGGGCACGTTTACCCCAAAAGGTTTTGAGGTTGCCTGTTTGCATTTGCGGATGTGTTCGCGAAGCACCTCAGGATACATCGATCCGGCCCCGAGCAGTCCAAGTCCGCCCGCATTGCTTACCGCTGAAGCCAGCCGCCATCCGCTGGTCCATACCATTCCTGCCTGTATAATGGGTACATCAATGTTGAATAAGCGGGTTATCCGGTTGTTGTATCGTTCCATGCGGCTTAAAATACCAAAAACAGCGGTGAAACATGACCTATGGTTCTGAATATCTGAAACTTACTGATGCGATAGGGGTTGGCCGGCAAGGGTTGAGTTGTCCACAAAGAAATGATTGATTTTTAATTGCCTAATAAACTGTATTACAGTAATTTAAGAGTAAATATTCCCGTAATGTGGATAACTAGCTTTTTTTGTGGATTTCTTTTCTGCTTTTTTTCACTCAATTTATAAGTGCCTGAATTTTAGGCATTTTGCCGTTTATCAAAATAAAAGACCCGATCGCATCAAACAGGCCCGTTGATACCTTTAATTTGGGAACAACTTTTGCCCGTTAACCGTTTTTTAAACCTGATGAAACATCTTCTTACCATTATCCTTATTGGCTGCGGGCTGACCGCTGGCGCCCAGCAAGCCAAGATCATTACTCTGCCCCAGTTGCAGGAGTTGATGGGCCAGAAGGCCGATCACATCAAAGTAATTAACTTCTGGGCTACCTGGTGTGCCCCCTGCGTTAAAGAGATTCCGTTGTTTGAAAAATTAGGCCAGCAGCGTACCGATGTAAGAGTTACGCTTGTAAGCATGGACCTTGACCTTGACCCTGACCCCGAAAAAGTTTACCGCTTTATTGCCAGAAAAAAGCTGCAATCCGAAGTGGTTATTCTCAATGAAAAAGACCCTAATTCGTACATCAACCAGATTGACAAAAACTGGTCGGGGGCTATTCCCGCTACTCTCATCATTAACAGCCGCACCGGTAAAAGAAAATTTGTTGAGCGGGAACTGCACGATGGCGAACTTGAAAAATTAATTTCAGAAATAGAGTAATTGTTTAACCATTAACCAAATCAGCTATGATCAGATCATTATTTATTGCCGCTGCCAGTATCCTGCTGCTAAGTGCGGGGGCTCCTGTAAAATCAGGATATGATGTTGGCGACAAGGTGGCCGACTTCAAGCTCAAAAATGTAGACGGCAAAATGATTTCCCTTTCCGACTACAAGAATGCTAAAGGAGTTATTGTAATTTTTGATTGCAATACCTGCCCTTACTCAAAAGCCTATAACGAACGCATCATGGCGCTCAATAAAAAGTATGCATCGCAGGGATTTCCCGTAGTGGCCATTCAACCCAACGATCCGGCCATCTCTCCGGGCGATTCGTTTGATGAAATGAAAAAACTTGCCGAGAAAAAAGGATATGACTTTCCGTACCTGTTTGACGAAACCCAGGTGGTTTCAAAAACTTTCGGTGCTACCAACACGCCCCATGTTTTTCTGCTGGCAAAAGAGGGTGCCGATTTCAAAGTGGCCTACATCGGTGCAATTGATGACAATGCTAAAGATGCTTCGGCCGTTTCAAAAAGGTATGTAGAGGATGCCATTCAGGCCATTACCAGCGGCCAGGCTGTTACCACGCAAAAAACCAAGGCCATCGGTTGTACCATTAAATGGAAGAATGCCTGATCTGCTTTTAATAAAGCATACCAGATGAAAACCCCGCACTACCGAGCGGGGTTTTTTGTTACCTTCCCTTCATGAAACTTCCTTCCCTGCAAAGCCTGGCCACAGGTTTACTCACAGTTACCAGGCGTTTCCCGCTTGAACTTGCAGCCGCTTTTGTTGGCACTGTGTGCGCCATGCTGCTATTTGAACAAGCCTATCCCGAGGCAGAAGAACGAATTATCCTGCTGCTGTTGTGCAGCGTGCTGGGGCTTGCGTTGTTTCTGTCGCTATCGGCTTTTGCGGAATCACGCCACCTTTCGGTAAGAAACAACCTCCTAATGAAAATTGCCGGGCTCGGTTTCATCGTGGTGATTTTTTTCTCCCTCCATCCGGTTTCCGATGAAAGCAATGTTTTCCGTTTCGTATTTCTTTTTGTGGCTTTTCATCTGCTGGTATCGTTTGCTCCATTCATTTACCGCGGAACAATGGAAGGTTTTTGGGAGTACAACATGCGCCTCTTTCTCCGCATCCTTACAGCAGGACTGTACAGCACGGTACTCTATGCCGGCCTGGCCGTAGCCTTGTTAAGTACCGATGCCCTGTTTGATTTTACCATTCGCTCTGAAATTTACGGCCACCTGTTTGCCCTTGTGTTCGGAATGTTTAACACCGCTTTTTTTCTGGCGGGCTTTCCGGCCGAATGGAAAACCCTTGACGAACCTCACAGCTATCCGAAAGGATTAAAAATCTTTACGCAGTATGTGCTGATTCCGCTGGCTACAATTTATCTGGGTATTCTGCTTACCTATGAAGGAAAATTGATTATCGAATGGTCGCTGCCCAAAGGCATCGTTTCAACGCTGGTACTGGGTTATGCCGTGTACGGCATGCTGTCTATATTACTGGTACACCCGGTGCGGTTCGATCCAGACAACCGGTGGATAATGACCTTCTCAAAATTCTTTTACCTGTTGCTCATCCCGTTAATCCTGTTGCTGGGCAGCGCGGTTTACCTTCGTGTTAATCAATATGGTGTAACGGAAAGTCGTTACATTTTGATTTTGCTGAGCCTCTGGTTAACCGGAGTAACCATCTATTTCCTTTCGAGCCGTCTGCAAAATATTAAAGTAATACCCGTTAGCCTTTGCCTGGTGGCGCTGGTGGCTGTTTGGGGACCTCAGAGTGCCTCCGCGGTGTCAAGGCAATCGCAGGTTAGGCGGCTGTTTGCATTTTTTGAAGAAAAAAATTCAGTTTCCAACGGCAAACTTGTTCCGCTTAAAAACGCTGCCGGAAGCGGGGAGGCGACCAGGATACTGCAATACCTGATTAAGCGGCATGGGCCCGAATCCTTGCAGAATTACCTGCTCATTGATGTGGACTCGTTAACACGATCGGCCGACACCCTTAACTACCGCTATGCCCGCGACTATGAGCGGCTTGAGCTGACCAGAAGGTACCTTAACCTGCAACACGAGTCCGAAAGCGCTGAAGAAACGGTGTATTACTCAGCCGAAGCCCCGATTACCGACAGCCTTTTCATTGCCGGGTACCGGTACCTGATAAAAGTTCAATATCCCGCTTCTGCCAGTAATTTGCCTTACAACTGGACTGTCCGCGGAACGGAGTTTGTCTTTAACGGAAAAGTCCATCAGGCTACATTCAATTTACAGGCCCTGGTAGATACCGTGCAAAACAGAGGGACTCAAACAAGACATGTAATCCTGACCGATAAGGAATTTTACTGCATTGATGAAGCCTTCGGCCACCGGTTGGTTATTGACTACCTCAGTTTTACGCTAATCAACGGTAAGCCCGAGATTCAGAATTTCAATGGAATATTGCTAATCCGGTAACTCCCTTAATTAATTATGATTTAATCCCCACATCGCATTAAATCAATCTTAGAAGTTTAATTTGAACAAACCATTGTCTCATGCGCAGCGTACCTGTATTTCTTCTTTTTTTCTTTGTATTGGGATGTTCATCAAAAAAGGAAACTTATCCCGTACTGAAAGAGGCCGTAGCAAACCTGTACGATCCTTCCCTCGCGCCATTTTATCATGGCGTAGCTTCGGGCGACCCTTTGCCTGACCGCGTGATCATCTGGACACGGGTGACCCCTCCTGATTCGTTGCCTCGTATTCCGGTTACCTGGGAAATTGCAGCCGACAAAGAGTTTACCTCGATCATCAAATCCGATACGCTAAGTACAACTCCTGCACGCGACTATACCGTTAAAGTTGATGTAACGGGTCTTACCCCAGCTACCTACTACTTCTATCGCTTTAAGACGCTGGATAAGGTTTCACCTGCGGGCCGGACCAAAACAGCACCTAGGAACAACCGCGACAGCCTTACCTTTGCCGTGGTGAGTTGCAGCAACTGGGAGTGGGGCTACTTTAATGCCTACGCCAGCATTGCCGATAAAAATGTAGATGCCGTGCTGCACCTGGGCGATTACATCTACGAATACGGCATTGGCCGCTATGGCGACACCACCATTGGACGCTATAACCTGCCTCCACACGAAATTGTTTCGCTGCAGGACTACCGCACTCGCCACTCGCTTTACCGGCTGGATGACGGATTGCGTGCCATGAGCGCTGCCCATCCGCTTATTGCCATCTGGGATGACCACGAAGTGGCCAATAACACCTACAAATCGGGCGCGCAAAATCATCAGCCCGACAAAGAAGGCGATTTCTTTGCGCGAAGAGATGCCGCCAAAAAAGCCTATTATGAGTGGATTCCGATCCGCGAAAGCGATAAACACTACCGGTCCTTTGATTTCGGGAACCTGGCAAAATTGATTATGCTGGATGAGCGCCTTGAAGGTCGTGATGCGCCACCGTCCACGCCTGAAGAAGCCCAGCAACAGCGCTCCATGCTGGGCGATGAACAACTCCAGTGGCTTTTCGAAAACCTCAAAACCCAGTCGCAATGGAAGGTAATTGGCAACCAGGTCATTTTCTCCGATGTTGACCTGCGGGCCGTTTATCCGAAAATGCCCCGCAACCTCGACTCCTGGGACGGCTACCTGACCGAGAAAGAGCAGATCAAAAAATTCATTGCTGAAAGCAAAATGAGTGATGTTGTTTTTGTTACCGGTGATACCCATGCTGCCTGGGGAATTGAGGTGGCAACCGATGTTGCAAAAACCTACAATCCGAAAACCTCTGCCGGAGCTTTTGCCGTTGAGTTTGGCGCAACCAGTGTAACCTCAGCTAACGACAACGAATACAGAAGCACCGACACGGTGAAGATGATGGAAGCTGTTATGCTGGCGAACAATCCCCACATCAAATACCTCAACGACCGCGACCACGGGTACCTGCTCCTTACCCTGAAACCTGACAAGGCAATTGCCAAATATTACGTTATGGAAACCCTTCGCAAACCCGACAAACGGGAGCGCCTTGAAAAAACGCTGGAAGTGGAGAAAGGGAAAACCCGGTTAAATCAGAGGTAACCGTTCACGTTTACGCACATTAAAATTAAATGCATCTTTATACCGAAACTTTATGCCGGGTTTCCTAAGTTGCCCTTATGGCCGAAACAAAAAAACTCTTCTTGCTGGATGCCTATGCACTTATTTACCGGGCTCATTTTGCATTTACCAAAACCCCTCGCATCAACTCAAAGGGAATCAACACTTCCGTTCCGTTCGGCTTTACCAACACGCTGCTGGAGGTCATTCAAAAACAAAAACCTACCCACATTGGTGTTGCCTTTGATACAGCCGCCCCAACTTTTCGCGATGAGATTTTCGATGCCTACAAAGCCACCCGGCAGGAAACACCCGAGGACATCCGTTACGGACTCCCGAAAGTAAAGGAGATTATCCGGGGATTTAACATCCCCATCCTTGAGTTGGACGGCTATGAGGCCGATGACATCATCGGTACACTGGCAAAACAAGCTGCCCGGCAGGGTTTTGAGGTGTATATGATGACACCCGACAAGGACTTCGGCCAACTGGTTACCGACAAGATCAAACTCTACAAGCCGGCCTACATGGGCAATGCGGTTGACGTGCTCGGCCCTAAAGAAGTATGCGAAAAGTGGGACATCAATAATGTTTCGCAGGTAATTGATATGCTCGGCCTGCAGGGCGACAGTTCCGATAACATTCCGGGCATTCCGGGCGTGGGGCCCAAAACTGCCGCTGCGCTGCTTAAACAATATGGCAGTATCGAAAACATTCTGAAACATACCGATGAACTGAAGGGAAAGCAAAAAGAATTGTTCGAAAAGTTTAGCGAGCAAGCCTTGCTGTCGAAAAAACTGGCTACTATCATTACCGATGTTCCGGTGGTCTTTAACCCAACCGAACTGGAATACACCGGGCCCAATCCTGAAATGCTTAAACCGATTTTTCAGGAACTGGAGTTTAAAACCATCATGTCTCGAGTGTTTAACGAGCCCTCAACGGCACCGTTAAAACCTATAGGCGCACAACTCTCTATGTTCGGTGCAAAAGGTCCTTCAGCCGAA
>CAYNIH010000002.1:0-29956 GCA_964397115.1 uncultured Roseivirgaceae bacterium
ATGCCAACCGCGCACTCATGGGCTCGAACATGCAACGCCAGGCCGTTCCGCTGGTTCGGCCTGAAACGCCCGTTGTAGGCACCGGGCTGGAAGGACGAATAGCCCTTGACTCCCGTGCCCTGATTACTGCTGAAGGCGATGGCGTGGTTGAATTTGTGGATGCCCGCAAAATTGTTATCCGCTACGACCTGACGGAAGAGCAGCGGCTTGTCAATTTCGATACAGAAGTAAAAACCTATAACCTGGTTAAATTCCGCAGAACCAACCAAGATACTTGCATTAACCATACGCCACTGGTCAAGAAGGGCGACCGGGTAACCAAGGGTAAGCCCCTGGTGGAAGGCTATGCTACCAGCGCAGGCGAACTGGCACTGGGACGCAACCTGCTGGTGGCCTATATGCCTTGGCAGGGGTATAACTTCGAGGATGCCATCGTTATTTCCGAGAAAGTTGTTCGGGATGATATCTTTACTTCTATTCACATTGAAGAGTTCGAACTTGAAGTTCGCGACACGAAACGAGGTGAAGAGGAACTTACTTCAGAAATTCCCAATGTTAGCGAAGAAGCCGTTAAGCACCTTGATGAAAACGGCATTATCCGGGTAGGAGCCGAAGTAAAAGAAGGTGACATCCTGATCGGTAAAATTACCCCGAAAGGTGAAACCGACCCCACCCCCGAAGAAAAACTGCTGCGGGCTATTTTCGGTGATAAGGCCGGTGACGTAAAAGATGCTTCCCTGAAAGCTCCGCCATCTCTTAAAGGTGTAGTTATTGATACCAAGTTGTTTTCAAGGCCTAAACGCGACAAAGACGTTCGTAATAAATCGAAAAAAGAACTTGATGCGCTTAAAGCAAGGTACAGCAAGCAACTCTCAGAGTTACGTGCTGAAGTCATCAAAAAACTGACTACCCTGTTAAGCGGTAAAACCAGCAATGGCGTTCGCCATAAGTTCGGTGATGAACTGATCGCCAAAGGTGTGAAGTTCTCTGCCAAAGTTATTGAGAGTAACCTCTTTCCCGATAAGAACATTTACCGCGATGAAAGCAACTACGCTGTTCCCGAGGAGGTTAACCTGATCAGCGATGTGTCGCTTGACAACTGGACCAGCGATGATCACACCAACGAGATGGTGGCTCAACTGGTTAAGAACTACCTCGTGAAACGCAATACCTATGCCGGTGAATTTAAACGCGAACGGTTTACCCTTGAAGTGGGAGATGAACTTCCCACCGGCATTGTACAGCTGGCAAAAGTGTATGTGGCCAAGAAGCGCAAACTGAAAGTTGGCGATAAAATGGCAGGCCGCCACGGAAACAAAGGCGTTGTGGCAAAAATCGTCCGAGAGGAAGATATGCCCTTTCTGGAAGACGGAACCCCCGTTGATATCTGCCTTAACCCGCTCGGTGTTCCTTCGCGGATGAACCTGGGCCAGCTCTATGAAGCCGTGTTAGGATGGGCAGGCTTAAAACTCGGGCGCAAGTATGCAACGCCAATTTTTGATGGCGCCACCCTTGAGGAAGTTCAACAGGAACTAAAGGAGGCCGGTTTGCCCGAATTTGGAAGAACGTACCTCTACGATGGACTTAGCGGTGAGAAATTTGACCAGCCGGTGACAGTCGGAGTGGCCTACATGCTTAAACTCGGCCACCTGGTTGATGATAAGATGCACGCCCGTTCCATCGGACCATATTCGCTCATTACGCAGCAGCCGCTGGGCGGTAAGGCACAGTTTGGTGGTCAGCGGTTTGGCGAAATGGAGGTTTGGGCCATCGAAGCATTCGGAGCTTCGCACATCCTTCAGGAGATTCTCACCATCAAGTCGGATGATGTGGTGGGTCGCGCCAAGGCTTATGAATCCATTGTGAAAGGCGAGCCGATGCGTAAACCGAATATTCCTGAATCGTTTAATGTGCTCGTACACGAACTGCGTGGCCTTGCCCTGGAAATAACCATGGATTAAGGCTGGTATTTGAAAATGATTTTTAACTGAAAACTACCAAAGCATGTCTTTCAGAAAGAATAAAAAAATTAATAACGACTTCTCTAAAATAACCATCAGCCTGGCGTCTCCGGAATCAATTCTGGAGAGCTCACATGGTGAGGTAACCCAGCCGGAAACCATTAACTACCGCACGTACAAACCCGAAATGGGTGGATTGTTTTGCGAGCGGATTTTTGGCCCCGTAAAAGATTGGGAATGTCATTGCGGAAAATACAAGCGCATCCGGTACAAAGGCATTATTTGCGACCGCTGCGGAGTTGAGGTTACTGAGAAAAAAGTGAGGCGCGAGCGCATGGGCCACATCGAACTGGTAGTGCCCGTGGCCCACATCTGGTATTTCCGTTCCCTCCCCAATAAAATCGGTTACCTGCTCGGCCTGGCGACAAAAAAACTTGACCAGATAATTTATTACGAACGCTATGTGGTCATCCAGCCCGGCATTAAAGAGGAGGATGGTATTAACAAAATGGACTTCCTGACGGAAGAAGAATACCTCGACATTGTTGACAAGCTTCCGCGCGAAAACCAGCTGCTCGATGACAGCGACCCTAAAAAATTTATTGCCAAAATGGGTGCCGAAGCACTGGAAATGCTGCTCTCGCGCCTTGACCTCGACACCCTTTCGTATGACCTGCGCCACCAGGCCGCAACCGATACTTCGCAGCAGCGAAAAGCAGAAGCACTCAAGCGGCTGAAAGTAGTAGAAGCCTTCCGAGAAGCCAACACCCGGGTTGAAAATAAACCCGAGTGGATGATCATTAAAATGGTGCCGGTAATCCCACCGGAATTACGCCCCTTAGTGCCGTTGGATGGAGGCCGGTTTGCAACCTCCGACCTCAACGACCTTTACAGAAGGGTGATCATCAGAAATAACCGGTTGAAGCGTCTCATTGACATCAAAGCACCTGAGGTGATCCTCCGAAATGAAAAACGGATGCTCCAGGAGGCTGTTGATTCACTTTTTGATAACTCCCGTAAAGTAAATGCCGTGCGGTCAGACGGCAACCGTGCCTTGAAATCGTTGAGCGACATGCTTAAAGGCAAACAGGGCCGCTTCCGCCAGAACCTGCTCGGTAAACGTGTGGATTACTCCGGACGTTCAGTAATTGTGGTCGGGCCCGAGTTAAAACTGCACGAGTGCGGACTGCCCAAAGACATGGCGGCTGAATTATTTAAGCCGTTCATTATCCGTAAACTCATTGAAAGGGGAATTGTAAAAACGGTAAAATCGGCCAAAAAAATTGTCGATCGCAAGGATCCCGTCATCTGGGATATTCTTGAGAATGTGTTGAAAGGACATCCTGTGCTGCTGAACCGTGCCCCTACCTTGCACCGGCTGGGTATCCAGGCATTTCAGCCAAAGCTGATCGAAGGCAAGGCCATCCAGTTGCACCCATTAGTGTGTACGGCTTTCAATGCCGACTTTGACGGTGACCAGATGGCCGTGCACGTACCGCTTGGCCATGAGGCTATTCTGGAAGCATCCATCCTGATGCTCTCTTCGCACAACATCCTTAATCCTGCTAATGGGGCTCCGATTACCGTTCCTTCGCAGGATATGGTGCTTGGCTTATACTACCTTACCAAAGGCAGAAAAGGCACACCCGAGCAGCCTGTGCTTGGCGAAGGCCGGAAGTTCTATTCAGCCGAAGAAGTGATCATCGCCTACAACGAAGGTAAACTGGCTAAACATGCCTTTATAAAAGTGCGGGTAAAACTGAGAAATAAAGACACCGGTAACCTGTCGTTCAAGATGATTGAAACCGTGGCAGGACGGGTACTCTTTAATCAATATGTGCCTGAAGAGGTTGGTTTTGTTGACGAACTCTTAACTAAGAAAAAACTTCAGGCAATTATCGCTGATGTTTACAAGGTGTCCGGCATGTCGAAGACGGCCAAATTCCTTGACGACATCAAAGACCTGGGCTTCCAGATGGCCTACAAAGGAGGGCTTTCCATGGGCCTGAACGATGTGAAAGTTCCGGCAGAAAAAGAAAAGTTTGTTACCAACGCGCAAAAAGAAGTTGATGCCGTTTGGAACAACTACATGATGGGCCTTATTACCGATAACGAGCGGTATAATCAGGTTATTGATATCTGGACACGCACTAACACCATGCTGACGAATACGCTGATGCGTCAATTGGAAGAAGATCAGCAAGGATTTAACCCCATTTATATGATGATGCACTCCGGAGCGCGCGGTTCGCGCGAACAGGTGCGCCAGTTGGGGGGTATGCGCGGGCTGATGGCCAAGCCGCAGAAGAACCTGGCCGGATCGGTGGGATCCATTATCGAAAACCCCATCCTTTCAAACTTTAAGGAAGGCCTTGATGTATTGGAATACTTCATCTCAACACACGGTGCACGTAAAGGGTTGGCTGATACTGCGTTGAAAACAGCCGATGCAGGTTACCTTACACGCAGGCTCGTTGATGTGGCCCATGACCTGGTAATTACCGAAGACGATTGCGGAACCTTACGTGGCCTGAAGGTAACAGCCCTAAAAGACAATGAAGACATCGTTGAACCGTTGTCCGAGCGAATTGTTGGCCGGGTTACCGTGCATGACATTTATGATCCGCTTACCGATGAGCTGATCTGTCCTGCCAATGCTGAGATTACAGATGAAATAGCCAAACGCATTGAAGCAACCAACCTCGAAGAAGTGGAGATACGCTCGCTGCTTACCTGCGAGTCGCGCCTTGGCGGATGCGCTAAGTGTTATGGCCGCAACTTGGCAACCGGCAAGCTGGTTGAAGTAGGGGAAGCTGTAGGGGTAATTGCGGCCCAATCCATCGGAGAACCGGGTACCCAACTCACGTTGCGTACCTTCCACGTAGGGGGTACTGCATCCAACATTGCCGTAGATGCTAACCTGAAGGCGAAGTTTCCGGGCGTGGTTGAATTTGAAGGCATCCGCACCATCGCAACAACCGATCGCGAGGGCAACAATGTGCAGGTGGTCATGGCCCGTTCCGGTGAAATCCGCATTATGGATAAAGAACGCAAGCGCGTACTTATTGCCAACCATGTTCCTTATGGTGCGTTCCTGAAGGTAACGGAAGGGCAGACCGTTGAAAAAGGTGATGAACTTTGCTATTGGGATCCTTACAATGCGGTCATTCTCTCCGAGTTTGACGGTGAGATCGAGTATGATTCGATTATTGAAGGAGTAACGTATAAAGAAGAATCGGATGAACAAACCGGCCACCGCGAAAAGGTGATCACCGAAACCAGGGATAAAACAAAGAACCCTGCAGTAATTGTTAAAGGAAAATCCGAGACCAAATCGTATAACATTCCTGTGGGCGCCCACCTGGCCGTTGAGCAGGGAGATAAAATCAAAGCAGGACAGGTGCTTGCAAAAATTCCGCGTACGATTGGTAAATCACGCGACATCACCGGAGGTCTGCCGCGCGTAACCGAATTGTTCGAAGCGCGGAATCCTTCCAACCCGGCCGTGGTAAGCGAAATTGATGGCGTAGTAACCTATGGCGGTATTAAGCGGGGTAATCGGGAAATCTTCATAGAATCCCGCGATGGGGTGCAGAAACGGTACCTGGTACCGTTGTCGAAACACATCCTCGTTCAGGATAACGACTTTGTGAAGGCAGGACAATCCTTGTCGGATGGTTCGATTTCACCGACTGATATTCTGGCCATTAAAGGTCCTACTGCCGTTCAGGAATACCTGGTAAATGAGATTCAGGAAGTGTACCGCCTGCAGGGCGTTAAGATTAATGATAAACACATCGAAGCCATTGTGAGCCAGATGATGCAAAAGGTAGAAATCATCGATCCGGGCGATACCAGTTTCCTCCCGGGTGAATACGTTGACAAGTTCATCTTCCGGGAAGAGAATGATAAGATCCTTGACAAAAAGGTAGTGGTTGATGCCGGAGACTCACAGCGCTTAAAACCCGGTCAGATCGTTACCGCGCGGGAGTTGCGTGATGAGAATTCACAGCTCAGGCGGAAAGATCAGAAACTGGTTGAAGTTCGCGATGCCCTGGCGGCCGTGTCAAGGCCAACCCTTCAGGGGATAACCCAGGCCTCACTAAAAACCGAAAGTTGGCTGTCGGCAGCTTCATTCCAGGAAACCACTAAGGTGCTGAGCGAAGCGGCCATCCGCGGCAAAGCGGACCAACTCATGGGCATGAAGGAAAATGTGATTGTGGGCCACCTCATTCCGGCAGGTACCGGTCAGCGAAGGTTCAGCGATATGATCGTTACCCATAAGGATGAATATGAAGCCTTTACCCGGTCGCTCGAAACAAAGCAGCGGGATCGCGAAAAGGAGTTACAGGATTAACCTAAAGCGTTATGGCCGAGGATAAAAAGGAAAAGCTTCCGCAAAACCAGATTAACATAGAGTTATCGGAAGAAGTAGCCGAAGGGATCTATTCTAATTTGGCCATGATAGCACATTCCAACAGTGAATTTGTTATTGACTTCATCCGGCTGATGCCCGGGGTGCCGAAAGCACGCGTGAAATCACGCATTATCATCACTCCGGAGCATGCCAGGCGATTGTTGGCTGCGCTGGCTGATAACATTGACAAGTACGAGCACACCTTTGGCCCGATAAAGCAAACTACGGAGATGCCCAAATTCCCGATGAATTTTGGCGGAGCGGTAGGAGAGGCCTGATATAAAAAACGGCCAAATCAGGGCAAAAACAAACAAAAAGGATACGAAAATCTTTTAACAGGGTTTTTGTATCCTTTCTTTCTTTATAATACCTTTGCAGTCCAAATTTTTAAGGTAAAAAGGAACAATAACCAAATGCCTACCATTCAACAACTTGTACGGAAGGGAAGGAAGCAACTCACCTCAAAGTCGAAGTCGCCCGCCCTTGATTCATGTCCGCAACGAAGGGGCGTGTGTACCCGGGTGTACACCACCACTCCGAAAAAACCCAACTCGGCTATGCGCAAGGTTGCGCGGGTTCGGCTGACCAACCAAAAAGAAGTGAATGCCTATATTCCTGGCGAAGGGCATAACCTCCAAGAGCACTCCATCGTGCTTATCCGCGGAGGCAGGGTGAAAGACCTTCCGGGAGTTCGTTACCACATTATCCGTGGGGCCCTGGATACGGCCGGTGTTAACGGCCGTTTACAAAGCCGTTCGAAATATGGTGCTAAACGTCCGAAAGCGGGAGCTGCCGCTGCTAAAAAATAATTCTGCATGAGAAAGTCTAAACCTAAGAAAAGATACCTGCTGCCGGATCCGAAATTTCAGGATACGCTGGTTACCAAGTTTGTTAACTACTTGATGGAGCGCGGCAAGAAAAGCCTTGCCTACACCATATTCTATGATGCCATCGCCATCGTTGAGAAAAAGACCAATGAAAACGGATTGGAAGTATGGAAGCGCGCTATGAATAACGTAATGCCTTCGGTTGAAGTGAAAAGCCGCAGGGTAGGTGGAGCTACCTTTCAGGTACCGGTTGAAATCAGACCGGAACGAAGAATAAATCTGAGTATTAAGTGGTTAATCGATTTTGCGCGCCTCCGTGGTGAGAAAACCATGATGGATAAATTGGCCGGTGAAATTATTGCGGCTTCAAAAGGCGAGGGTGCGGCCATCAAAAAGAAAGATGACACCCACCGCATGGCCGAAGCCAACAAGGCATTCTCTCATTTCAGGTTTTAACAGCTCGACTTCGCGACAATGGCAAGGGATTTAAAATACACAAGAAATATTGGAATTGCTGCGCACATTGATGCCGGTAAAACAACCACTACTGAGCGCATACTCTACTATGCCGGTGTAAACTATAAACTCGGTGAGGTGCATGAAGGTACCGCCACCATGGACTGGATGGCCCAGGAGCAGGAACGGGGCATCACCATCACCTCGGCCGCTACCACGGTATATTGGAATTACCGGGGCAACAAATACCATGTAAACATTATTGATACCCCCGGCCACGTTGACTTTACCGTGGAGGTAAACCGCTCCCTGCGGGTACTGGATGGCCTTGTATTTTTATTCAGTGCCGTAGATGGCGTGGAGCCTCAGTCGGAAACGAACTGGCGGTTAGCCGATAACTATAAAGTAGCCCGAATCGGTTTCGTAAACAAGATGGACCGGGAGGGGGCCGATTTCCTTAACGTATGTAAGCAGGTTAAGGAAAAACTGGGCAGCAGAGCCGTGCCGCTGCAGTTGCCTATCGGTACAGAAGAAAATTTCAGGGGAGTAGTTGATCTCATCAATAACCGCGGCATCATCTGGAATGTAGAAGACAAGGGGATGACCTATGAGGTAGTTCCCATTCCGGAAGATATGGTTGAAGAAGCAAAAGAATACCGCGAAAAATTGCTCGAAGCCGTAGCCGAAGTGGATGAAACCCTTATCGAAAAATACTTCAACGATCCTAATTCGATTACTGAGGAGGAAATATTAAAGGCGCTGCGTGAGGCCACCATTAGCATGAAAATTGTGCCGATGGTGTGCGGTTCATCTTTTAAGAACAAGGGCGTGCAAACCATGCTCGATTATGTGATGGAACTGCTTCCCTCGCCCCTTGATAAAGACAACATCATCGGTACTAACCCCGACACCAACGAGGAAGTGTTGGTTAAGCCAGACGAAAAAGAACCATTTGTGGCCCTGGCATTTAAGATTGCCACTGACCCGTTTGTGGGAAGATTATGTTTTATCCGTGCCTACTCGGGTGTCCTTGAATCGGGCTCCTACATATACAATTCCCGCTCTGGGCAGAAAGAGCGTATTTCACGCGTGTTCCAAATGCACGCTAACAAACAGAATCAGATTGAGCGGCTGGCGGCCGGTGATATCGGTGCGGTAGTAGGTTTTAAAGACATTAAAACAGGCGACACGCTTTGCGATGAAAAACGCAAGGTTGTGCTTGAATCCATGGTATTCCCCGAGCCGGTTATCGGCTATGCCATCGAGCCGAAAAAGCAAGCTGATGTTGACCGCCTGGGGATGGCTATCTCCAAGCTCGTTGAAGAGGACCCTACCCTCCGTGTAAATACTGACCAGGAAACCGGGCAGACCATTTTGCGCGGAATGGGTGAATTGCACCTGGAGATTATTATTGACCGTTTGAAGCGCGAATTTAAAGTTGAGATTAACCAGGGTGCACCCCAGGTAGCTTATAAAGAAGCCCTCACCACAACGGTAGAGCACAAGGAAGTGTACAAAAAGCAAACTGGTGGACGGGGTAAGTTTGCCGATATCGTATTTGAAATCGGGCCTCGCGATGACGGCAAGGAAGGCTTGCTGTTTGAAAATGCCATTGTAGGGGGCGTTATCCCGCGTGAATTTATTCCTGCCGTTGAGAAGGGGTTTGCCCAGGCAATGGTAAACGGTCCACTGGCAGGTTACCCGCTGGATGGCATGAAGGTGAAACTCTTCCATGGATCTTACCACGATGTGGATTCCGACTCGCTGTCGTTTGAACTGGCTGCCCGCATCGGTTTTAAAGAAGCGGCTGCAAAGTGCAATCCTCAGTTGCTCGAGCCGATTATGAGCGTTGAGGTGCTTACTCCGGATGAATTTACGGGCTCGGTTACCGGTGACCTGAACAGGCGCAGGGGCCTAATGAAAGGCATGGACAGCCGGGCAGGGGCCCAGGTTATCAAGGCCGATGTGCCGCTGGCTGAATTGTTCGGTTATGTAACGGATTTAAGAACCATTACATCGGGCAGGGCCTCGGCTACACTCACCTTCTCGCACTACGCACCGGTGCCCAAAAACCTTGCTGAGAAGGTAATTGACGAAGTTAAAGGCGCTGTTGCCGCAAAATAATATCTAAAAGACGATTAGATTATGAACCAGAAAATCCGAATCAAATTAAAATCCTACGATCACAACCTCGTTGATAAATCATCCGAGAAGATCGTGCGCGCGGTGAAAGCTACCGGTGCGGTAGTAAGCGGCCCCATTCCCTTGCCCACCGAGCGAGAAGTCTTCACAGTATTGCGTTCACCGCATGTAAATAAAAAATCGCGTGAGCAGTTTCAGTTATGTACATTCAAGCGACTTGTGGATATTTACTCTAATAGCGCAAAAACCGTGGATGCACTCATGAAACTGGAATTACCGAGCGGGGTTGATGTGGAAATAAAAGTGTAGTAAACAATGGCAATAAATCGGCAGCCATTCCGATGTTCATCGGAGTGGCTTTTTTATTTCAGGGGTGCGTGAAAATATAAGGTATGTTCTGGCAGCCGGTTGGGGTGGGCTATCTTCACAAGGTCTTTTAAGATCAGATCCGGCCGCAGGTATCCTATTTCCAGAAACTCGCTTCCACCCTTGGCTCCCTTGCGCGCATTGTAGGTATACACCCTGCCGGTGGTAAACGGGCGGAATTTCGTGTACCGGTTATCCGTTGCTGCCATGTCACGCAGGGTTTCAAAAGAGGCAACACCAATCCATAAATCAGCCTGGTGAGCACGGGCATATACCGATTCAAAACTAAGCTCAAGGAAACCGTATGACTGGTCATCCGCCCATAAATAATAACAACCGGCATCTTCAAATAACCGGGCGGCATAATTTTGCCCGCCTGGAAGAAACCAGGTATCCCCGTAGAGGATACCGCTGAGCACCGTGGGTTTGTTGGGTACGCCTTCAACCAACTTGCGTGTGTTGAGGTAATCCTGCTCAATGCTAGTGAAAACAGAGTCGGCCTGTTGTTCCTTATTGAAAAACAGCCCCAAAAATTTAATCCACTCCGCCCTTCCCAACGGGTGTTTTTCAAGGTATTCGGCATTAATCACAACCGGAATTCCTAACTGTTCAATTTTTTTGAATTGTCCCAGGTCGGCCGTCATAGTGTAACCCATTACCATGTCCGGTTTCAAAAGGGCTAGCCGCTCAAGGTTCATGCCCTTGTCCACACCCAGTTCCTGTACTTTGCCTTCATCAATCCTTTTTCGGGCTTGCTCTGAGCTGATGTAATCCAGGGTAGGAAATCCCACCAGGGCATCGGTTTCACCCAGGTAATCAAGTAATGGAATATGGGTTGTTGAGGTGCAAACAATCCGTTGAATGGGTACCCTTATTACCTGCGTTTCCTTCTTCAGGGGAGGCACCGGCTTTCCGTGCGGCACCAAAAGGTACGAGTAGGCTGTTTTGGCTGCGGGATAGGGGTTGAGTACCTCTATCAGGGTGGCTTCTCCAACTTTTTGCAAGGTAAACCCTGCAGCATACTTCAGTTGAGTTGCTGGTGTTAAAGAAAGAGTTGTATGGACCTCACGGGTTTTCTCCCGGCAGGAAATAAGTACAACAAGTAATAGAAAAAAGTAAAGCCGCATGGTAGTCAATCGGAAGTGATCACCCGTTTGAATTCGGAAAGCAGTTTTTCACCGGCCAGCACAGGTAGTTTTTTCTTGTCGCTCACCTCTTGCTCCAGTTTTTTAAAAAGCTTACCCATGCGGGATGAACGATAAATTTCCGTGAGCAATCCCTGATTTACATACTCGTGAAACCAGGTTACCGCCTGCCGGTTTCGGTTTAGTTCCCAGAATTTGTTTTTAACCGTCTTCTCCTTGTACGATAGGATCATGCTCCAGATTTCTTCCATTCCTGTATTTTCAAGGGCAGAACAAGTTAAAATCGGTGGCTTCCATCCGGATTCGTCAGTACGAAAAAGCTGCAGGGCATGCTGGTACTCCGCTGCGGCTTCGCGCGACCTTTTTTTATTATCACCGTCATCTTTGGTTATCACCAGTGCATCGGCCATTTCCATGATGCCGCGCTTAATACCTTGTAAGGCATCGCCTGCACCGGCCAGCATCAGCAACAGAAAAAAATCAACCATCCCTTTAATAGCAATTTCCGACTGTCCCACTCCAACGGTCTCGATAAGAATCACATTGTAACCGGCTGCTTCGCAAAGTACCACCGACTCGCGTGTACGGAGTGCTGTTCCGCCCAATGCTCCGCCCGAAGGGGAAGGGCGTATGAATGCCAGCGGATTTTTGGACAAGTTCTCCATGCGTGTTTTGTCGCCAAGAATACTGCCCTTGCTCAGTTGGCTGGTGGGGTCAACGGTTAGCACAGCAACCTTTTTATTGCATTGCGTCAGGTAACTTCCGAATGATTCGATGAAACTGCTTTTTCCCACACCGGGTACCCCGGTAACGCCAATCCGGATGGTATCGGTTTTCAGGGGAGCCAGTTTGCTCAGCAGTTTTGTTGCAACCGTACGGTCGGTTTCGAGATTGCTTTCAATCAGCGTGAGTGCTTTGGCCAGTACTACCCGGTCGCCCCGCTTGACACCCTCAAGGTACTCATTAACTTGCAGCCGTTGTTTCAATGTATTACGTTTAGGAAAAGGGAACTAAATTTCTAAATTTACTTAATTCATCCTGTTTGTTATGAGAAAATTCTGGCTTGACTGCGCTGGAGGCACCCTTTTCGTTTTTGTTGTTCTCTTTGGATTGTATGGTATTACACAACTTCGGGTGTTCGATGCCTTCGATCCGCTTGGCCAGGCACTGGGCGACATGGAGTTAACCGATATCGCCTTTTCACAAATACGGGAAGATCCACCCATGGATACCAATATTGTGATTGTCAATATCGGGTATTTGTCACGGCCACAAATTGGTCAGCAAATACTTAACCTGAGCAAGTACAAACCAAAAGTAATCGGGCTCGACATCATTTTCAGTTGCGATTGGCTACAGGATTCAACCATCTGCCCGCAGGCTTATGATACCCTGGGAAATATGGCTTTTGCTCAAGCCGTGCAGCAGGCCGGCAATGTGGTAATGGCACACAAATTACAGCAAACGAAAAACCTGATTAAGGAGTTTGGCGACATTGACGTTTACGATTCCATTGAACACACCTACCCAACGCTGATGCCGGGTGCTTATGAGGGCTTTGTTAACCTGGAAACGGAAGCGGCACACCAAGAGGATTTAAAAGCCTGCCGTAGATTCAACCCCCAGATAGTGGTTAATGATAAACGTGAACTTGCCTTCGCAGTAAAAATGGCAATGATTTACGATTCGGTGAAAACAAACCGGTTTCTGGCACGCGATAACCCCATTGAAGTAATTAACTACAAAGGCAATATCGTTGACTGGCACGGAGCATCGACTTATGCCGGCCGTTACTTTGTACTCGACTGGGATCAGGCCCTTGATACAACCCAGTTTGTTGGCGAAATGATTAAGGATAAAATAGTTATCATGGGGTTTCTGGGTGCCGATTTGACCGACACTTCGTGGGATGATAAATTTTTTACTCCGCTCAATAAAAAATATGCCGGCAAAGCGCGGCCCGATATGTATGGTGTGGTGGTTCACGCCAATATTGTTTCGATGATCCTCGAAGAGGACTATATCGAAGTGCTTCAACCCTGGCAGGAAATGGCCATTGCCATTATTGTATGTTTTCTTAATGTGGCTTTGTTTGTGGTAATTACACAGAAGATACCCGATTGGTTTGACGGGTTAAGCGTTGCTGTCCAGTTAATTCAGATTGTTCTGTTCTCCTTTTTAATGATTGAGTTTTTTGCCTGGTTTAATTTTAAGTTGAATGTTACCTGGACGCTGGCCGTGGTGGCTGTTGTTGGCACAAGTTTTGAGTTGTACAATGGCGTTGTAAAAACCTTGTATAACAAAGCAAAATCAAGGTGGTTTACCAGAAAGGGGGGATAAGTATTAACGGCCTGAAAACCGATTTTTTTAGTTAATTTAGCTTTCCAAAACAACGAAAACATGAAAATTGAACGATTAGCGATGTTGGCGGCTTTTATGCTGGCCGCTGTTACCGCGTTTGGACAGGCGGGTTATGCTTTTAAAGTGGTTGCCAGCAAAGGCAGCAACGAGGTAAAATCAGGTGATGCCTGGCAGCCGGTAAAACCCGGGGCTACCCTTAAACCCAATGATGAGATTAAAGTTGGAGACAATGCCTATATCGGCCTGTTCCATGCCAGCGGCAAGCCCATGGAACTTAAAGCAGCTGGAAATTATAAAGTGGCCGCCCTGGAATCCCAGGTAAAGGCCGGGGGGGCAAGCGTACTGAACAAGTACACCGATTTTATTCTGAGCAGCAATTCCGAGGAAAAAAAGAACAAGCTCAGTGCTACCGGGGCCGTTCACCGCGGCACAGCCGATGCCATCAGTGTCATGCTTCCTTCCAATCAGTATTCGTCTGTGTTTAACAATGTAGCCATTATCCGTTGGGAGAGTGAAAAAACCAAAGGGCCTTACATAGTAAATATTGTGAACATGTTTGGCGATAACGTAGCCACGATTGAGACTGCTGACACACGGCTTGAAGTGAATCTTAACGACAGCCGGTTTGCCGATTTAAGCGCATTGCTGATAGAAGTCAGCGCGAAAACGGATGCCAAACTTGCCTCTGAACAATACCTGATTAAAAAACTCTCGCCCGCAGATCAGGAAAAAGTGAAGAAGTCGCTGAGCGAGATTGCCTCCGAAGTTGCTGAGGCCACAGCAATGAATAAATTCTTCCTTGCCGGCTTTTACGAAGAGAAGGGCTTGTTGATAGATGCCATTGTTTTCTATGAAGAAGCCATGAGGCTGGCACCTGATGTGCCCTTCTATGCCGAAGCCTACAACGATTTTCTGATTCGCCAGGGATTGAAAAAGAAACAGGCTAATTAAGAATTGATTTTCTGATTCACCGAACTGATAGTATAGAAAGGACCTTAAAACATAGAATACTATGAAAAACTACCGTTGGATAATCTCATGGGCTTTTCTGTTCGCTACCTCAGTAACGTTTGCACAAACCTATGCATTCAGGGTGCTGGTCAGCAAAGGAAAGACGGAAGTAAAATCAGGCGAGGCCTGGTCGGCTATTAAAGTAGGGGCTAATTTGAATGCTTCTGATGAAGTTAAGGTTGCCGAAAATTCCTACCTGGGCCTGATGCACGCCAGTGGCAAGCCGCTGGAAGTGAAAGAGCCGGGAAATTATAACCTGGCCGATTTGTCGGCAAGACTGAGCAAGGGCTCAACTGTATTGAATAAATACACCGATTTCATCTTAAGCAGTGAAGAAGACAAGAAGAACAAACTTGCCGCTACCGGGGCTGTTCACCGCGATGTAAAAATGGCGCTGAAAGTATTCCTGCCTCAAACCTCTGAGCATTTTGGTAATAAACTGGCCATTGGTTGGCAGAACCCGGGAAACGCCTTACAGGCTGAAGTGATCGTTATGGATCTTGGCGAAGATGAGCTGGCCCGCTACAAGGTTGATGGCACCAGCCTTGTAATTGACTTGAACGATCCAAAACTTAACCAGTCGCCCCAATACCTTATTCAAGTTGTTTCAAAGGATGGAAACGAATCGGCCCGGTATGGCATCAAGCGATTGAAAGGAAATCGAAAAACTGAAATTGAAAACGCATGGAATGAGGTGAATGGCACGCTTGGAAACCAAACCGCCCTTGAGTTGTATATTCAGGCAGGATTTTTTGAAAACAACCTGTTGCTTACCGATGCGTTGACTGCTTATAAACTGGCAGCCGAAATGGCACCCGAAGTGGATATGTACCGCGAGGCCTATGAGTCCTATTTGCAACGCCTTGGTTTTAAAAAGTAAGCATAATTAACGCCACTTGGCAGCCTTCTGTAATTACGGAAGGCTGTTTTGTTTTATGGTTTGGCTGAACGGCAGATTATCCTATTTTTGTAAACACCAAACCCAGTTGCATGAGTGTATTAGTAAATAAAAATTCCCGGGTTATTGTACAAGGATTCACCGGCTCTGAAGGAACGTTTCATGCCGGCCAGATGATTGAATACGGCACCAATGTGGTCGGAGGTGTTACTCCCGGAAAGGGTGGCACCGAGCACCTGGGTAGGCCGGTATTGGATACCGTGAAAGAAGCCGTTGATAAAACCGGTGCCGATGTTTCTATCATCTTCGTTCCACCGGCTTTTGCAGCCGATGCCATTATGGAAGCTGCCGATGCAGGGATTAGTGTGATCATTACCATTACCGAGGGCATTCCGGTAAAAGATATGATGATAGCCAAAAAGTACATTCAAAGCAGGAATGTGCGACTTGTTGGCCCGAATTGCCCGGGGGTAATTACACCGGGCGAAGCAAAAGTGGGTATTATGCCGGGTTTTGTTTTTAAGAAGGGCAGGATTGGCGTTGTCTCGAAGTCAGGTACACTCACCTACGAAGCGGCCGACCAGATTGTAAAGGCAGGCCTGGGCGTCTCAACGGCTATTGGCATTGGCGGAGATCCAATAATCGGAACACCTACACGCGATGCGGTTGAATTGCTGATGAACGACCCCGAAACCGATGCGGTGGTAATGATTGGCGAGATTGGCGGCAACTACGAACCGGTTGCTGCACGCTGGATAAAGGAAACCGGGAATAAAAAACCGGTAGTCGGATTTATTGCCGGCCAAACTGCGCCACCGGGAAGAAGAATGGGTCATGCGGGTGCAATTATTGGCGGGGCTGAAGATACTGCGGCCGCGAAAATGAAAATCATGCGTGAGTGCGGCATTCACGTGGTGGAATCGCCAGCCGATATAGGCGAAACCGTAGCCCGCGTGCTGAAAAAGTAAAGAATCAGAAACGGGAGCGAAATTCGCGCTCCAGGTAACTGTTAAATTCCTTTACATTTGAAAAAGTGGTAACCTGCTCCGCAGTGAGTTCGGTGTTATCATTATAAAAGATTACCTCTGCGCAAAAATCTTTTACGATGTACAGGTACGCCTTTCGTCCGTTCTTAAGCCGGGTGCCTAACATGGTGCCTTGTTCGCGAAGGTAGTTTATTTTCTTCCGAACGGACATTAATCTGAAGAGCAGTCGGTCAATCATCTCTTTTATATTGAGTGGTTCTTGCATTATTGCACGGCAAAGTAAAGCCTTTGTTGTGAGTGTTGTTTTTTCGGGAGAGTTTCAGGTGCTAAGGTTCCGGCCTGCCATTGAAGGGCCGCGGAGTTTAACTGCCGTTTGGATGAAAATCTTACCCGGTCAAAACAGAAAGAACGGGCAAAATTCCCCGTTTTTGAGGCACGGCAATCAGTTTTTTACACAATTAGCGTAAAACCCTTGCACCGGGCAAAATAGCCTACAATAAGTCGTTTGCCAGGTTGGCCAATTCTGAACGTTCGCCCTTTTCAAGGGTGATGTGGGCATAGAGTTCCTGGTCTTTCAGGCGGTCAATCAGGTACGACAGGCCATTGCTTTGCGAGTCAAGGTATGGGGTGTCAATCTGGTGGATGTCGCCCGTAAAAATGATTTTGGTGTTTTCTCCCGCACGGGTGATGATGGTTTTTACCTCGTGCGGGGTAAGGTTTTGGGCTTCATCCACAATAAAACAGATGTTGGAAAGGCTGCGTCCGCGAATGTAAGCCAGGGGTGTAATGACCAGTTTCTCCTGGTTTACCATTTCGGTAATCTTGGCATATTCCTTATCGGATTCACTGTATTGATTTTGGATAAACTTGAGGTTGTCCCAAAGTGGTTCCATGTAAGGATTCAGCTTTGACTTGATATCACCGGGCAGGTAGCCGATGTCTTTATTGCTAAGTGGCACGATAGGCCGGGCCAAATAAATTTGTTTGAACTCTCGTTTTTGTTCCAATGCGGCAGCCAGTGCTATGAGCGTTTTACCGGTGCCCGCAATCCCTTGCAGGGAAACCAGCCGGATGTCGGGTTTCAGTACGGCATGAATGGCAAAGGCCTGCTCGGCATTCCGTGGCTTGATTCCGTAAACGGAACGCTTCTCTACGTGCTCAACCATTCCGTTAAACGGGTTATAGTAGGCGAGTACCGACTTTTTGCCGCTCCGCAGGATGTAATAATGGTTTTTTTCGGGCACCAGATTGCCCAATACATCTTCGGGGGGGCAGTATCCTTTTTCGTAAATCAGGTTGATGGCCTCGGCATTTACGTCTTCCAGGATGGTGCGACCGATGTATAGCGAGGAAATGTTTTTGATTTTCCCGGTGGTATAATCTTCGGCCTGCAGGCCTAGCGATTTGGCTTTCAGCCGGAGGTTTACATCTTTTGATACGAGAATAACCTTGCGCGACTTTTCTTCCTTTTGTAACCGCAGGGCCGAATTCAGAATGCGGTGGTCGGGTTTATCTTCGTTAAACACTTTATTGGCATCAACCAACCCGTTGCCTCCGGTGTCCATCAGCACTTTAAAATTGCCTTTTCCTTTTCCGTTTATCGGGTTCCAATGGTGCAGCATCTGGTCTTTGGCCAGTTTGTCAATCAGGCGGATGAACTCTCGGGCCTCAAAATTTTTGGTGTCGTTGCCTTTTTTGAAGTTGTCGAGTTCTTCCAGTACCGTAATCGGTATCCCGATGTCGTGTTCGTCAAAATTAAGGATGGAGTTGTGTTCGTAAATAATAACAGAAGTATCCAGCACGAAGATCTTCTTCTCCTTTTCCTTTTTGGCTTTTGGCATACTGCGCAAAGAACTTGGTTGTTGAAAGGAACAAAAACCTTTGCAAAATTGATAGCGCAGGAAAGATTATTTTTTTAATAACTTTACTGTCCTCCCCTTGTTTTTTTTCCGGTCTTCGCTACCGCAAAGCAATTCCCTTTTTTATTTGATAGTACACGAAGGCAAGCAACTGGTGGGCACTTGCCCGCTAAGACAAAGGGTAAATTTGTCGGTGAATTGATAAGGGTACTGTACGTGCAGAAGCGCTTAAGGCTGCCTTTTTTAAGCAGGTTTAACCTTTGGTTTTTTCTCCTTCATCGTGCCGTACACATAATCCCAAAGCGGTGAGGACACGCCAAATACAATTTCCCCGTTTTTATAATGGTGCACACCGTGGTTAATCCACAATGCCTTTAAAAAATTTTTAGGTGGCTGGTAGGCATGAACCATATAATGTACACCCAGGTAGGAAGCGTACCCCACCAGGAATCCAGGCAAGAAGGCGAATACAAAATCACCCATAATCAGCCTGAACAATAAAAGCAGAATGGTGCCCAGCGTTACACTAAGCAGGGGCGGCATGGCCAGCCTGTCTTTATCTTTAGGAAATTCATGGTGCACACCATGCATGGTATATTGAAATTTTTCGCGCCATTTGGTGTAGGTGGCCATGTGGAAAACATGGCGATGCACCATGTACTCTACCCAGCTAAACGCCAACCAGCCCAAAAAGAACAACAGGGTGGTTAATCCAACCGAAAGGGCAGTATGGGTTACACTCCAGTAAAGCAGCCCCCCGGCATAGGAGAAAAAGATGACCAGTGGCACGGCTATGTGCGTGCGCGTCAGTTTTTCAAGGACAGGGTTCTTGAAAAGTTGTTTTGTTCCTTTGTTTTGCGGTTTTATCTCGTTCATAAATTCAGCGCACAAAAGTAAGCACATTTAAAAACTTCATAAAAACTAAACGACAACTTTCAGTTTTGCCCGTTGAATCACCTTTTCGTAATGTTTTTCATATTGAGGTAAAATACGGGTAATATCAAATTCATGAGCGCGCTTCAACGCATTGGCTTTGAATTTCGGCAGGTTGGTTTTGTCTAAAATAAACAGCGCCTTACGGGTCATTTCTTCCACATCGCCAACGTTGCACAGGTAGCCGGTTACCCCCTGAACGTTCAGTTCGGGTATGCCTCCTGCATTGGATGAGACAACGGGTACTTCGCAGGCCATGGCTTCCAGTGCGGCCAGTCCGAAGCTTTCCTTTTCGGAGGGCAGCAGGAACAAATCGGCTACCGAAAGCACTTCCTCAACGGCCTCCAGTTTTCCGAGGAAGCGGGTATCCTCGCAGAGGTTCAGTTCGCGGCACATGGCTTCGGCCTGTATGCGCTCGGGGCCATCGCCAACCATCAGCAATTTAGCCGGTATTTCTTTTTGGATGTTATAGAACACGGAGATCACATCACCAATTCGTTTCACTTTTCTAAAGTTGGAGGTGTGCACGATTAGGGCTTCCCCGTTAGGGCAAATGGCTTTTTTAAAATGATCCTTCTTTTGTTTTTTGAATTTTGCCAAGTCAATAAAGTTGGGGATAACCTCAATGTCGCGGGTAATCCTGAAGTGTTCAAGGGTTTCGCGTTTAAGGTCGTTCGAAACAGCCGTTACTCCATCAGACTGGTTAATGCTGAAGGTTACCACGGGTTCGTACGAAGGGTCCTTTCCAACAAGGGTTATATCGGTTCCATGGAGGGTGGTTACCACAGGCATTATAATTCCCTGTGTTTTTAATATCTGCCTGGCCATATAAGCAGCCGAAGCGTGGGGAATGGCGTAATGAACATGGAGCAGGTCAAGTTTTTCGTTTTGCGCCACGCTTACCATTTTACTGGCCAGAGCCAGTTCGTAGGGCGGGTATTCAAAAAGCGGGTAAGTACGGAAGTCCACCTCGTGGTAAAAGAGGTTTTCATTAAGGAAATCCAGGCGGCTGGGCTGCGAGTAGGTAATGAAATGTACCTTGTGGCCTTCCTGTGCAAGGGCTTTGCCCAATTCAGTGGCTACCACACCGCTACCGCCAAAAGTGGGATAGCAAACTATGCCAATGTTAATCTGGTCCATTCAACCGGTTTTTTACTTGCAGTATTCAAAAATAGCCTGGTAAATCACGTCCTGTATCCGAGAACGGATATTGGCGGTAATTAGTTTATTGTTGCGGTCAGGATAAACCCGGTTGGAGAGGAAAACATATACCAAGTCAAATTCGGGGTCAATCCACAGGCAGGTGCCCGTAAAGCCGGTATGGCCGAAGGTTTTTGGCGAGGCCCACCAGGAGACCGGGCTGGCCATATCATTTTGAAGAGGTTTGTCCCAGCCCAGTCCCCTTCGGCTGGTGTCGAACTGTTTTGAAGTAAATAAGTCAATGGTTTCCGGCTTAAAGTAACGCAGGTTTCCATACTCACCCTGTTGCAGCAGCATCTGACCCAGCTTGGCCAAGTCAAGGGCATTGCCAAAAAGGCCGGCATGGCCGGAGTAGCCGCCCAACATTGCAGCCCGTTCATCGTGTACAGTACCTCTGATCAACGATTTACGGAAAACATTGTCGTATTCGGTAGGGGTGATCTGCGAAAAAGGAAAGCGCTTAAGCGGGGCATAGCCGAGTGTGAAGGCTCCGAGGGGGTCGTACAGGTTCTGCTGAATAAAATCTTCAAGTGGCTGGTTCAGCATTTTTTCGGCAAGTCTGTGGAGGATGATAAAACTCAGGTCGCTGTAGCGGAAGGGGTACGGGGTGCGGTCGGGCCTGGTGAGCAACCGTGATTTCAAAGTCCAACTCCAAATGGAATCTTTGATATGTGTTGCTGCATACACATTGGGAGCCACTTGCAACGGATAGCTGTCGGTTTGTATCCGGCTGTAGTAATGAGGCAGCAGTGTTGTATCCTTCATCGTGATTGGGTACCAGGGTTCAAAAGGTACCAGACCGGCCTGGTGGGTGAGAATATCTTTTATGATGATATCTTTTTTGTTTGAATTTTGCATTTCCGGCAGATAGACGGACGCCTTCTTATAAATGTCGATAATGCCTTTTTCGTGGAGGAACATGATGGCCTGCAGGGTAGCCGAGACTTTTGTTATGGAGGCTAGGTCATAAATGGTCTGGTCGTTTACTGCTTGTTGATTTTCATAGGTAAACCAGCCGTACGATTTTTGAAACACCACTTTGCCATGTCGGGCTATCACCACCTGGCACCCCGGGGTTGCCTTGGTGTCAATCGCCTCACGCGCAATGCTGTTTATTTTTTCCAGAACCCGGCTGCTCAATCCGGCCTCTTCCGGTTGCGCAAACTGCAGCACCTTGAGTGGTGGCAACTCAATGCCCGTTCCTGCGGGGATGGCCGGAGTTGGGGTAATGGGGATAAATCCGGCTACCGGCCGCGCACCGAAAAGTGCCTGTGGGATAAGCTTACGCACTGTCTCTTCATCGGAGTACACCTGAAAGATTGCAGGCGCAGTATCGACCAATTTTATTATTGAAGGCGATGAGAAATTGCCGATAATCAGCCGTGTTTTGTTACTTAATTTCTTAAGTAATCCGGCATATTCATTTTCGATTTGCGAAGCGTAGGGGAATATCCCGGCAATGACCACATTAAACTTTTTAAGTTCGTCATACAGCCCAACCGTGTCATCAGCATGCTGCAGTGAAAATTTTTTCAGCGGAGCGTACTTTTCAAGGAAACGTGAAAAGGACTGATCACGATGTTCTCCAACCGCAAGGGTTGCAATGGAAAGCTGATCGAGATGAATGAGGGGCACGGCATTGTTTTCATTTTTTACCAGTGCAACTGAGTTAATAATCAGTTGCTGTTGGAGTAACAGCGCTTCGGGTGAAGTTAACCGGGCAGCCAGGCTGGGCGCCTCATCGGCATTAACAGTTACTGAGCGATAAGGATATTTCAGAGCGAGAACTTTTTTAACGCTTGTTTCCACTTGTGCGCGCAGTGCTTGCGATTTTTTGAGTTGCTTCCGTATCCTCCTAACGGCAGCCGGCAGGTTTTCAGGAAACAACAGCACATCGTTGCCTGCCTGCAGGGCATAGAGTTCCGAATCGCCATTGCTTTTTTTATTCAATACCTGCCTTACATCGGGGACATAGCTGAATACCAATCCGCGGAAGTTGGTTTTTTGTTTCAGGTAATCGGCCGTGTACAGCATGGGGAGTGCTTTGGAAACCTGACGGTTTTTTGGGGTGAATGGTTTTCTGCGATCGGGAAAAATCGGATTATGCTGGTAAGCCGGCAGCAGGCCGGGGCAGCCCTCCTTAACCAATCGCTCAAGCGTAAACAGGTCGTCTTCCTTGTGGTTGTCATTAGTAATTACCGGCACCCCTTTTTCAAAGCGCTGAACCATCAGTCCGTAAGTAGGGTAGTGTTTTACCACCGGAACCACCCCGCCATCCAGCAGTCCGCGCATGTAGGCTGAGGCTTTGGCCGCAACATTGTGTTTATCTTCGCCAAACGTGTGGTAGATAAGGTCATCGGTTTGAAAGGCTGTGCTCAAATCGGCTGTTGGCGCAAAGTTGAGGTTTACACCAAGCAACCGCAACTGGCGTGCAACCTCTTTACCAAATAGGTAGATGAGCGAATCACTACGGATGCCGCCCAGCATAAGCGTATTAGGGAAGGTCATCGTGCTGTCAAGGACATTACCCGGCCCCTCTTCGGCATTCATGCCGAGAAACAATGGCACACTTGATTTTTCGTTAAACGTTGAGGCAAGCCTAATTGCCTCAACGGGTCCGCCACCGGTAAATACGATTCCTCCGATCCCATAGCTTTCAATAAGTTTAACAGTGAGGTCGGCTGTCTCCAGGTCAGAGGCATTTACCGGTATCATAAAAAGCTGGCCTATTTTTTTTGTTACCGATAGAGTTTGAAACACACTATCAACCCATTGCGCTTGGGTGGTTTGCGCGGGCAGGGGGTTAAGAGGGCCTGTTAACAGCAGGAACAAAAGCCAAACTTTTTTCACCCGTGTGCCGTTAAGTTTTTTGTAATTCAACCCCAATAAGTTCATTTTTGTGGCATCCAAATTATACAAATCAGCCCAGTTTTCCGGTTTTCATGAAAATTCCATCGCTATTTATTAAAACCCCTAAGCATCGCAGGTTCAATTTTATCCCACGGCATTACGATCCGGTGGAGGAAGAACGCAAGCAGCGGGAGGAACGTATCCGCGCAGAATTGGGCTTGAGCACCAAAGAAGTTCACGAGCAGGTTTCTGAAGCGCCCGGGTACCGGCAGCGCATTGCCGGTTCATTTCGCGGGGCGAAGAAAACTTCAACAGCCCAGGCCGATCCGTCTGCCAGCTTGCTCCGGCTGGTGGTCCTAACGTTTCTGGTAATCTGGCTCATCGCGTTTATTCATTATGGCTACGTTTCGTTGTATGTGTTGCTCCTGCTCGTTCCTTTTTACCTATATTTAAAATTCCGCAAACGGTAGCCGCACGTTCATGCCGGATGTTATTCAGTTATTGCCCGATTCCATTGCCAACCAGATTGCAGCCGGTGAAGTGGTGCAACGACCTGCCTCGGCCGTGAAGGAATTACTCGAAAACGCCATTGATGCCGGCTGCACCAGCGTAAAACTGATTATTAAAGATGCCGGTAAAACCCTCATCCAGGTTATTGATGACGGCAGCGGCATGAGTGAAACGGATGCCCGCATGAGCCTGGAGCGGCACGCCACCTCGAAAATCAGAAAGGCAGAAGATTTGTTTACTCTTCGCACGATGGGCTTCCGGGGTGAGGCGCTGGCATCCATTGCTGCGGTCTCGCAACTTGAAATGCGCACCCGCCTTGCCGACCGTGAGCTCGGCACGTTACTGGTTGTAGAAGCTACGGAAGTAAAAAAGCAGGAGCCGGTAGCCTGTGATAAGGGTACCAGCATCAGCGTAAAAAATTTATTCTTCAACATACCTGCCAGGCGTAATTTTCTAAAATCAAACCCGGTGGAGTTAAAGCACGTGGTGGATGAATTTCAACGCCTTGCTTTGGCTTATCCTTCGGTGGCGTTTTCCATGATTCAGGGCGATGAGTTGGTCTATGAGTTGCCGGCTGCAAAAATCAGTCAGCGTATTATTAACCTGTTTGGCCGGTCTTACCAGGGGCAACTGGTGGCCTGCCGCGAAGAAACTGAACTGGTCAGGGTTAGCGGCTATGTGGGCAAGCCGGAGTTTGCCCGCAAAACGCGTGGTGAACAATTTTTATTTGTTAATAACCGCTTTATCCGCAGCAATTATCTCAACCATGCCGTAATGAATGCCTTCGAAGGATTGCTGCCCGAAAATTCTTATCCGTTTTATGTGCTGTTCATTGAACTGGATCCGAAACACATTGATGTTAACGTGCATCCAACAAAAACAGAAATTAAGTTTGATGATGAGCGGGCAGTTTATGCGGTGGTCCGGTCGGCCGTGCGGCAGGCCCTCGGAACTCACAGCCTGTCGCCTTCCATTGATTTTAAAGACGATGTAAACATCCTGAACAAACTGGGCACCAGCGGCCAGTCGAAGGAAGTGTATTTTGAAGAGCGATTTCAGCCTTCGGGTTTGCATTCATCGGGCGAGTGGCAAAAATTGTTTGAAACCGAATTCCCTCACAGCCGGTTGCTCAAGAGTGAAAAAACCGAAGGATTGTTTGTTGAAAGCGTTGCATCGAATGAGCCCCCCGAGGCCGGCACGGGATTTCAACTGCTAAACCGGTATATCGTTCAGCCGGTTACCCAGGGTCTTTTGTTTATCGATCAGCAGGCTGCCCATGAACGGATTTTGTATGAGCGGTTTATGATGCGGCTGCAAGCCCGGTCGGGCGAAAGCCAGCAAAGTCTTTTTCCGCAGGCCGTCACGTTATCACCAGCCGATTTTGCTTTGATCACTGAAATGACACCCGAAATTGTTGCCTTGGGTTTCCGGTTCGAGCCTTTTGGAAAGAATACGCTTCAAATCCTTGGTATTCCGGCAGGCCTTCAGCCCGGGCGCGAAAAGGAATTGGTCGAGGGATTGCTCGATCAGTTCAAAAGCAACCAAGCCGAATTATCGTTACCCTTAGGCGAAAACCTTGCCCGGTCGCTGGCCAGGCGGGCATCGGTTAAAGCCGGTGAGAAACTGGAACCTGCCCAGATAAAGGCAATTGCAGGGCAACTGTTTTCCTGTACCATGCCAAACTATACCCCCGATGGACGATCGGTGTGGTTAATACTTGATTTGGCAAAAATTGAAACGTACTTTAACCACACGTAATCCATAGTCCTGCATGTTTAACCTCACGCCTACCGTTAAGAACCTGCTCATCATTAATGTGATCATCTTTGTCCTTCAAATGATGCTTCCGCAGGTAACGGCCTACTTGTCGCTGTACAATGTGCGCAGCACGTATTTTCAGCCGTACCAGTTATTTACCTACATGTTTGCCCATGGCGAGTTCATGCATATTTTCTTTAATATGCTGATGCTGGCGTTTACCGGTCCCATACTGGAAACCTTCTGGGGTTCGAAACGGTTTTTACTATTTTACCTGATTACCGGTATTGGTGCAGCCCTGTTCAGCGTGGGCATTGATTTGATTTTGGGCGGAGGGGCCGGAGCCATGCTTGGCGCATCGGGAGCTATTTACGGGGTGCTGATGGGATTTGGTATGTTGTTTCCGAATATGGAAGTGATGTTGCTTATCCCGCCTATTCCCGTAAAGGCAAAGTACCTGGTGTTTATCATGGGGGGATTAACTTTTTTAATGGATCGGAGCGGCAGTGTTGCCCACTTTGCCCACCTGGGCGGTATTGTAGTGGCCTATATTTTGATTAAATTCTGGCGCAGCCAGGGCACCTATTATTGATCCAACATGCTGGAAGAATTTAAAAACGCATTTAACCGGTATAACAATGCCCATGTTCAGTTGATCCTGATCAACGTAGCGGTGTTTTTATTCCTGGTAAGCGTGGATTTGATTACCTGGATCACCAACACGGAGAGTTTCTTTCAATTGGTTTACCGGCAGTTCAGTATTCCTTCAGGGTACAGCGAGTTTTTCTCACGGCCGTGGACACTGATCACCTATATGTTTTCGCACAGCGTTTGGGATATTTTTCATATCCTCTTTAACATGCTGGTGTTGTACTGGTTCGGCCGTGTTTTCGTTGAATACCTGGGCAGCGACAAACTAGTAGCCTTGTACATTTTAGGTGGCCTCACCGGGGGCATCAGTTACCTGCTGCTATACAACCTTAACCCGGCTTTCTTCGGTCAGGCCGAAATGGTGGGCGCTTCGGGTGCTATTTATGCCATTGTAGTGGGTACGGCAGTTTTATTACCGAACTATACGTTTTACCTGTTGTTTTTCGGGCCGGTGCGCATCAAATATATCGCCATGTTTTATGTGGTGCTGTCGGTGTTATACGTGCGCCAGGGTGTAAACCTGGGCGGCAACATTGCCCACCTGGGTGGTGCAATCATTGGATTTGTTTATATGAAGCAACTTCAGGTTGGGGTAAACTGGGGAGCGTGGATTACTTCAACCATTTATTGGCTTAAAGATCTTTTCAAACCCAAGGCAAAAGTAAAAGTTACTTATCGTAGCGAAGACACCCGCCCTGCCACAAAGCAAAGTACCGGAAAAGTGCCCCAGGAAGAAATTGATGCCATCCTCGATAAAATCAGTGACCGCGGTTACGAAAGTCTGACAAAGGAAGAAAAAGAAAAACTTTTTAATGCCAGCAGGAAGTAAGTGGTTTGTCCTCAGGCAATGAGTTTGGCAATGCCAAATGCTGCGGCAGCAGCCAGTGCACCTACCAGGGCTACCCGCAGCGTACCTTTAAACAGCGGCTGACCGGTAAGTTTGCTTTTTATCAGGCCGAAGGCTACCAGGCAAACAAGGGTGATAAGCGTTGAATACTTCAGTCCCTCAAGGGTTGTTGCCGTAAAAAAATAGGCGGTAAGGGGTATGAGCCCGCCAATAACGTAGGATATGCCGATAATGAATGCGCTTTGGAGGGCGCGGTTCTTATCGGGCTTATCCAGCCCCAGTTCAAAGCGCATCATAAAGTCCACCCATTTCTTTTTGTCCTGTGCAATGGCCTGCGCTACTTTTTCCTGGAGTTCATCGCTCAGGCCATATGCAGCGAAGATGTCTTTTGTTTCCTGCATTTCAACGTGGTGCAGTTTTTCTATCTCATCGTACTCTCGTTTTTCTTCCGAATCGTAATGCTCAATTTCAGTCCGTCCGGCAAGGTAGCCGCCCAGTCCCATGGCGATGGAGCCGGCTGCGATTTCGGCAAGTCCGGCCGTGATCACAATCGCATTGGAGTCAACGGCACCGCTTAAGCCGGCAGCCAGGGCAAAGGGTACGGTTAGGCCATCGCTCATGCCGATGACAAAGTCGCGCACTTTTTCGGATGACTGAAAATGCTGTTCCTGGTTCATGGATTAAAAGTAGCGAAAACCGCTTACCGGGTTGCCTGGTGAAAGAAATTTTTAATTGACTCAATGATCGTGCGGCTGTCAGTAGAATAGACAAGGTTGCCGCTCTGTTTGTTAAACTGTACAAGCAGTTCGTAAAATTCCGGCTCAGTCAGGCTAAATTCTTCCATCAGCAGTTCGCGCACTTCAGGGTCGTTCACCACCTGAACATAGGTAAAGGTTCGGTTATTTTCATCCACTACCTGCTGTAGTTTGCGTTTCTCACGTTGCCAGCGCGAAAAGTAGTCGAAGGGGTTGCCCAGGGCCGATGCCTCCAGGGCCTTTGGCGGAGGGCGGTAAGTACGGGTGATTTCCGTAATGCGCGAGGCAGTGATGGTCACTTCGTTAAGCATATTTACCTTTTCAGTTAGTCGGATAAGAATGCCGGATTCTTCAAACAGAAGCGGAACTTCCGTGGGGTGGTAGCCTACCATAGAGATAACCAGCGTATCAGCCGGTTTTGCGAAAATTGAAAACACTCCTTTTTCGTTGGTGCGTGTGCCATTGGCGGAATTTTTTACCTGGACGTGAGCTCCCGGCAGGGCGGCCAGGGTCAGCGAGTCAACCACAATACCGTGGTAGTAGGCCTGCCCCCAGGCAGCCGTTAACGGTAACAGGTGTATCTGCAATATGAGTAAGGAGCGTACCAAGCCTGCGGGGAATGTAAACAGTACAGATGGATTAAACGGGAATTAAGTTTTATTGGCCAGTTGCCCGCACGCAGCGTCAATATCCTTACCACGACTCTTTCGTATTCGGGTCACGATCCCATTCTTTTCCAACTCGGTCTGGTACCTGTGTACGGCCTCGGGTGAAGCTTGCTGAAACTGTCCATTGTCAATGGGATTGTATTCGATCAGGTTTACTTTACACGGAATAATTTTGCAGAATTTCACCAGTGCCCGGATATGCTCGGATGTATCGTTAATGTCTTTCCAGACAACATATTCATAAGTTACCTTCCGTTTGGTTTTTTTATACCAGTACTTCAGGGCTTCGGCTAATTCTTCCAGCGAATTGGTTTCGTTTATCGGCATCATGGCGGAGCGCGTTTCATTTATCGCATCGTGAAGGGAAACAGCCAGGTTAAACTTTACATTATCATCGGCCATTTTTTTGATCATCTTGGCAATGCCCACCGTTGAGAGGGTAATCCGCCTGGAAGCCATGTTCAGCCCTTCGGGCGAAGTGATTTTGTCAATCGCTGCCATTACGTTGGTGTAGTTTAACAACGGTTCCCCCATGCCCATAAATACAATGTTGGTGAGTGGCCGGTTGAAGAACCATTCTGCCTGTTGCTTGATGGCCACAACCTGGTCATAAATTTCGTCAGCCGAAAGGTTGCGCATGCGCTTCAGCCGGGCGGTGGCGCAAAATTTACAGTCGAGGCTGCAGCCCACCTGCGAGGAAACACAGGCGGTAATCCGATCATTGGTAGGGATAAGTACCGATTCAACCACGAGCCCATCATACAATTTAACGGCATTTTTAATGGTTCCATCCTCGCTGCGCTGCATGGTGTCTACCCGGATGTGGTTGATGGTGAAGTGCTGCTTCAGTTTTTCGCGCAACGGCACCGACACATTCGTCATCTGGTCAAAATCTTTTGCTGCCTTTTTCCAAAGCCATTCGTACACCTGGTTGGCCCGGAAGGGCTTTTCATCGTGTGCAACAAAAAAGTCCTTTAATTCATCAAGCGTAAGCTTGCGGATGTCTTTCTTTTCGGTGGTTACCATCATGGCTGCTTCACACGCACTAATTCCATTTGTTCGCAAGAGCGACTTTTATTAACCAATACCATGCTGTCGGCCGTCAGTACCTGGATGAGGTAGGTGTCGGTAATCAACCTGGATTTTTTATCCAGCAGGTATAACACATCATCGGCTACTTTATAGAGGAATTTTTCCTTGACTACCGGTTTCTTTTTTCCTACTGATTTCCAGTTTTGCTCACCGGAGTTGTCGGTATTGAACTGAATTGTTTTTGGAGTTGGCCCCGACAGGGTTTTCATTTGTCCTGACAACTCTTCTTCTGTTTCGTCAGAAGGACCCATTTCGTTGCTTAA
>CAYNIH010000003.1:0-29741 GCA_964397115.1 uncultured Roseivirgaceae bacterium
TGCCCCGCGAGGTAACATCGGTTGACACCAGCACCCGGAGCGTGCCGTTTTTAAATTCATTCACGGCATTGATGCGGCTGTTCTGCCCCTTGTTGGAATGGATTACCCGAACCGGCCCGAGGTTTCTCCGGTCAATAAACTTATACACGTTATCGGCAACTTGCTTGGTGCGCGTAAAAATCATCACCCGGGTGTATTCGGGCCTGGCCAGGAGGTGCTCCAAAAAATTGATTTTCGTCTTAAGATTCGGCATCAGGTAAAGTTCCTGCTCCACCCGCGAAGCGGGTGTTGCCGGTGGCGTTACTTCTATCCTCACCGGAAACTCCAGGAATTCCGCGGCAAGCCGTTCCACTTTTTCAGGAAAGGTGGCGGAGAACAACAAATTCTGCCGCTTAGGGGGGATGACCTCAAAAATTTTTCGCAACTGAGGCATAAAGCCCATGTCCATCATCCGGTCAGCTTCGTCCAGCACCAGGGTTTTTATCTGCTTAACGGACAGGTTGCCCCGCAGGTATAATTCCTTGAAGCGTCCCGGTGTGGCCACTAGCACATCCACGCCTTTTTGAAGTGTTTCAATTTGTGTTTTCGGTCCGATGCCTCCGTAAATGGCCAGTATACGCAAATCGGTATTTACAGCAAGTTGACGGGCGTGCTCGGCAATCTGAACGACAAGCTCCTTGGTGGGTGCAAGAATAAGTGCACGCGGGTCATTACCGGTTGCATACTTTACCTTCATCAGTACAGGCAGCAGGTAAGCGGCTGTTTTTCCCGTACCGGTTTGAGCGATTGCTATCACATGCTGGCCCGCGGATATTACCGGAATACTCTTTAGCTGAATTTCAGTGGGCCGAACATAGCCCATACCGGCAACAGCAGTAAGTAATTGCTTGTTTAGTTTGAAGTCAGCAAATGCAACTTCTTTCATTACCTTTGATTCTGATGAAGTCAACCCTGATAGTTAATGCAAATATAGTTAACGAAGGCAAGGTCGTTGAGGGCGATGTGTTGATCCGTGATGCATACATCGAGTCGGTTGGAGGCGACTTGCAACACCGCCAGGCCACTTCGGTATTGGACGCAAACGGGTTGTACCTGTTGCCGGGTGTTATTGACGACCAGGTACACTTCAGGGAGCCGGGCCTGACGCACAAAGGCACCATTTATACCGAAGCAAAGGCAGCCGTTGCAGGGGGCATTACCTCATACATGGAAATGCCCAACACCAATCCACCGGTTTTTACGCAACAATTGCTGGAAGATAAGTACCGCCTTGCCGCACAACATTCACTGGCCAACTACTCTTTTTACATTGGCGCTTCCAACAACAACCTGGAGGAAGTTTTAAAAACCAATCCCGCCACGGTGTGCGGATTGAAAATTTTTATGGGCTCGTCAACCGGCAACCTGCTGGTAGATGATCCGAAGGTACTTGAGCAGTTTTTTTCGCGTGTGCCGTTTCTGATTGCCACGCATTGCGAAGATGAGCTCACCATCAAGAAAAACTCCGAAGCCTACAGGGCAAAATACGGTGAACAGGTGCCTGCACGGTTTCATCAGCTTATCCGCAGTGCTGCCGGATGCATAAAATCATCAACGCTGGCAACCGAGCTGGCTAAAAAACACGGCACCCGCCTGCACATCCTGCATATTTCAACTGCACAGGAAGCCATGATGTTTGAAGCCGGCCCGGTTGAAAACAAAAAGATTACTGCCGAGGCATGCATCCACCACCTGTTGTTCAACGATTCGGATTATGATCGGTTAGGGATGTTCATCAAATGGAACCCGGCTATCAAAACGGCTGACGATCAGCGGGCTATTTTCCAGGCATTGCAGGATGACCGGATTGATGTAATTGCCACCGACCATGCCCCTCACACAATGGAAGAAAAAAACAATACTTATTTTAACGCTCCCTCCGGAGGGCCGCTGGTGCAGCACAGCCTGCCCGCCATGCTGGAATTTTTCCTTAAAGGCAACGTTTCGCTGGAATGGATTGTTACCAAAATGTGCCACAACCCGGCCAAACTGTTCGGGATTGAAAGGAGAGGATTCATACGGGAAGGGTATTTTGCCGACCTGGTGCTGGTTGATTTGAATGCGCCATGGACCGTTGATAAAAGCAATATCCTGGCTAAGTGCGGCTGGTCGCCATTTGAAGGCACCACCTTCCGGTCGCGGGTAACGCATACCTTCGTATCGGGTCACCTGGCCTATACAAAAGGAACCTTTAACGAATCGCAGAAGGGCATGCGCCTTACCTTTAGCCGCTGACTTTGCAATTCTGCAGAGGCTCGCTAAATTTGCCCTCCTTTGCGGCAGGTAGCCGTACTTACGGTGGACGTAGCTCAGTTGGTTAGAGCATCAGATTGTGGTTCTGAGGGTCGTGGGTTCGAGTCCCATCTTCCACCCAAATTTTTCAGGCAGCATTGCAGTTGCCCAATATTCTTCCACGCTACCACTCGCAACATTTTACTGGCTGATTTCAAGGAAAAGGGATAACCTCGTGTAATCATTCTATACCCTCATGGATCAGCGCATTATTAACCTCTTTGATGAGTACACCCACAAGCCTCTTTCGCGGGAGGAGTTTATTAAAAAATTAACGTTGCTCACCGGCAGCACGGCAGCGGCTATGGCTACGCTGCCGCTGCTGGAAATTAATTATGCCCACGCAGCCACCGTGCCGCTACAGGATGACCGGTTGTTTACCGAGTACGTGAGCTATGCCGGTGCCGAGGGCGATGGGATGCAGGCCTATGTGGCCCGGCCAAAAAAGAAAGCAAAATACGCTGCTGTTATGGTAATCCATGAAAACCGCGGACTCAATCCGCACATTGAAGACGTTACCCGCAGAATAGCCCTCGAAGGTTTTCTCGCCTTCGCACCCAATGCCCTGGCACCGCTGGGCGGCACACCCACCGATGCCGATAAGGCGCGTGAACTGTTTCAGAAACTGGATGCAAAAAAGACCATTGCCAATTTTGCCAAAGGATTTGACTACCTGAAAACACGTAAAGATTGCAACGGAAAATTCGGATGCATTGGTTTTTGCTGGGGCGGAGCCATGGCCAACAACCTGGCTGTACAGGTGCCCGCCCTCCGCGCTGCTGTTCCTTACTACGGCCGTCAGGCAGATGTTGCCGATGTTCCGAAAATAAAAGCCGCTTTGCTGCTGCACTATGCCGAAATGGATGAGCGCATTAATGCGGGCATCGCAGCCTATGAAGAAGCCCTAAAAGCAAACGGCATAAACTATACCATTTACATTTACAAAGGGGCACAGCACGCCTTTAATAACGACACGGCCCCTACACGTTACAATGCGGAAGCAGCACAACTGGCTTGGTCAAGAACAATTGCCTTTCTGAAAGAAAAGTTAAGTAACGCGGTGCATTGAACCAGGTATTTTTTTCCGTAAGTTTAATCTGTGATTACCTGGATAGAATTTGATGCCCTGCCCATTGATCAGAAGGTTAAAACACTTTATGAGCACGGCTCGTTTGTGATGGCTATCCGGTACTACGGCTATAAGGTAAACTTATACCTGCTCGATAATTTTTTCGTTGAAGTTTTTGTAAACCACAAGCAGTCCTGCATCGAAAAAGTTGTCTTGCTGGATACTTCGCACTCACGGATGAAATTTTATTCCGACCAGATTAAACTTCCGGTTGAAATCCGGTGATCTTACCTGTTAAATCCTGGTGGGCTTAAAACCCCACAGGATTATAATAAAAAAACCCCGATGCGAACCATCGGGGTTTTTATTATCACCGCTTTGCTTTTACGCAGTTGTGGCAGTTGATTCTTCGAACTTGGTTGATGTTTTAAGGGTAACCGTTTTCTTGGCTTTATAGCCGCAATAACTGCACTGGTAGTGCTTCAGCAACTCGCCTTCTTCGTTGGCCGTGGGTGTTTTTAAAATCTCTTCTTTTACCACCTTAAAGGTCTGGTAGTTACACTCGGGGCATTCCAATGCATGCAGGTGGCCGGCATATTTTTCAATTTTAATGTAGCCGGTTTCCTCATCTTTCCATACATCGTAATCAATGGAAAATACGTTTTCTTCAGCCTGCATCCCTTCATCCAGGTAAGCATCTTCTTCTTCTTCGCTAAGCAGCTTCATGGCCTTACCCGTTTTGGGCGATATGCGCGGCCTGTACCGCAGCGCCTTCAGCCGCTTTTCGATAAAGAACGGATAGTAGAACTTCAACAGGTTCTGGATAATCAGGGCAACAATCAACCCCATGGAAACAGTGGTAAACACCCGCACAAAAATCCACAAGGCATTTAATTCTTCAATGTTGGAATTGGCATAGAAGCAACATCCAACAATGAGAATAATGGAGGCAATCCACAACAGGTTAATCTCGCTCCGGTTGATGTAGTCATACTTCACCTTAGGGTCTTTGGTTACCCCCAGTTTGACAATATGCGCAAGGACAATAAGCAACGAAAGGGCCCAACATCCAAAAGCAATGTTCTGCGCCAGCCTGTTCCATGGTTCGTATTCTCGTACAAGTTCTTCCACCATAAGGGTATTGGTTTTAGTGTATCTTACAAATATATAATTGCGGTTTCACTTCACAAGGAGGCCTGACCCCCAAATACCTAAAAGCATTCCAATTTAACAGGTTTTTAGCAAAAAAATCAAAAAAAGGTCTTTTAAAGGTTCAATTTTAAGTTAAGAAAGTGAACGTACCCTCGTGTTATTCAAAAATACCTGTAATATTTCTACCATTTCGGCTTCCTTTTCCAGCATTCCCATGTGGGCAGCCCCCTGGAGCACCGCTGCCACGGGACATTTACAATAGGCTGCCTGTTCTTCAATAACGCTAACCGGAATCAGGCTGTCGTGAACGCCTGCCACAAATAAAATCTTTCCGTTGAAGTCCGCCAGCAAGGAGGTACGATCGGGCCTGTCGCGCATGGCAGCCGTGTAGGCAATTAGTGTTTCAGGAGGGGTTGTTTTGCCAATGGCTACTACCCGGCTGATAAGCGGGTGCTGCCGATCGGCAAACAAGGGCGGGATAAATGATTCAACAAACGGGCTAACTCCATGTTGCCTTACAAATTCAATAACCCGGTTTCGGTTTGCTTTTTTCTCTTCGCTGTCGGCATAGGCGGTTGAATGAATTAACCCGAAAGCAGCGAGGAGGTTAGGATTTTTATTGGCAATGGCCAGGGTTACGTACCCGCCCAGGCTATGGCCGAATAAGACGCACTTATGGATACTCATTGATTGCAACCACTTGATGAGGATGTCGGCCACCTCATCAATAGAGCCGGGCAGAACAGCCTGGTGGCTTTTTCCAAATCCCGGCAGATCAACGGCCAGCACCCGCCATGACGACTGCAGGTGCGGAACTACTCCGCTCCAGATCTCGTGAGTCTCGCAAAAGCCGTGAAGGAATACAACCGGGAAACCTTGGCCGCGGTCGGTAAAATAAATTGACGCCATCTCAGGTTGGCAGGGTAGCTACACGCTCCAGCAGATGCAGTACGGCCTGCTGAATGCCATCAGGGCCAAAACCGCATTCGTTATGCAATTCGAGTTGCTCCCCGTGTTCCACTACCCTGTCGGGAATGCCGAGTCGTTTTACTTGAGCCTGATAGCCGTGGTCGGCCATAAATTCAAGAACCGCGCTGCCAAAGCCTCCCTGAATGCCTCCGTCTTCAACAGTAATGACTTTTGAAAAGGTCGAAAATACTTCGTGCAGCATCGCTTCATCCAAGGGTTTAACAAAGCGCATGTCGTAATGGGCTATTGCCAGCCCTTGTTTTGCCAGGTTATCGCAAACAGTAACGGCATAATTGCCGATGTGGCCGATGGTTAAAATCGCCAGATCTCTTCCACCGCGGAGTTTACGGCCGGTGCCGATTTCAATTTTTTCGAATGGCGTTTTCCAGTTGGGCATTACGCCCTGCCCGCGGGGGTAGCGGATGGCAAAGGCCTGCTGCCTGCGGGGCAGCGAGGCGGTGTACATCAGGTTTCGGAGCTCGGCTTCGTTCATTGGAGCCGAGACAATAATGTTAGGCAGGCACCGGAAATAGGCAATATCATACGCTCCGTGATGGGTGGGGCCATCCGCACCGGCAAAGCCGGCACGATCGAGACAGAAGTTCACCGGCAGGTTCTGAATGCACACATCATGCACTACCTGGTCGTAGGCGCGCTGCATAAACGAACTGTAGATATTACAAAACGGGATAAGTCCTTGCGTGGCCAGGCCGGCTGAAAAGGTTACCGCATGCTGTTCGGCAATGCCTACGTCAAACGCCCGGTCGGGCATCTCCTTCATCATGATGTTCATGGAAGAGCCTGACGGCATGGCCGGGGTAATACCGATAATTTTGTCGTTGGTGCGTGCCAGTTCTACCAGTGTATGCCCGAAAACATCCTGATACTTGGGCGGCTGAGGTGTATCGTGCACTTTCCTGTGAATCTCTCCTGAAATTTTATCAAATGTTCCGGGAGCGTGCCAAGTGGTGGCATTGCCCTTTTCGGCAGGGCCATAGCCTTTTCCTTTTACGGTTACGCAATGGAGAATTTTGGGGCCTTTAATACCTTTCAGATCATTCAATACGCTAACCAGGTGGTTTACATCGTGCCCGTCAACCGGGCCGAAGTAGCGCAGGTTAAGTGACTCAAACAGGTTGCTCTGACTCAGCAGGGTTGACTTGATGCCGTTCTCTACTTTCGATACAATCTCCTGTGCACTCTTACCAAAGGTTGAGAGTTTGCCCAACAGATTCCATACCTCATCTTTTAATTTATTGTAGGTTTTGGAGGTAGTAATGTCGGTAAGGTAATCTTTAAGCGCACCTACATTCGGGTCAATAGACATGCAGTTATCGTTGAGGATAATCAGCAGGTTGGTGTTTGAAACCCCCGCATTATTTAATCCCTCGAAAGCAATACCTCCCGTAAGGGCTCCATCGCCAATGATAGCCACATGCTGTTTGTCTTCAAGTTTCAGGTACTTGGAGGCTGCGGCCATTCCGAGAGCAGCCGAAACCGAAGTAGAGGAGTGGCCCACGCCAAACGCATCATAGATACTTTCTGAGCGCTTGGGAAAGCCCGATATGCCGCCATAAAACCGGTTGGTATGAAAAACATCGCGCCTGCCGGTAAGAATTTTATGTCCATAAGCCTGGTGGCCAACATCCCAAACCAGTTGATCGTAGGGCGCATTGAACACGTAATGCAGCGCAACTGTTAATTCAACAACGCCCAGGCTGGCCCCGAAATGCCCCCCGTAAATGGAAACGTTATCAATAATAAAATGACGCAGTTCATCGCAAAGCTGAACCAGTTTCTCCTGATCCAGTTTTTTAAGGTCATCGGGGCTATTGATTTTGGCCAGCAGCGGCCCGGGGGTTATTAGCATACGCTTGGTTTTGGTTATGGGTTACAACAACAAAGTGAAGGTAAGTGTTTGGTTTTAAGCATCAAATACCCTGAAATCCGGTTTCAAAGATAGATAATTCACCTGTGGCCACCGCTTCGGGCCTTTTTATCTATACTTTTGCACTGCAATTTATGATGATGCCGGACGGGAACTTTGAGGTTAAACTTCCCCTTTTTGAGGGACCTTTCGACCTGCTGCTATTTTTTATTGAGCGGGATGAGTTGGATATTTATGACATCCCCATTTCCAAAATCACTACCGATTTCCTCAATTACCTCCACCACATGGAGCACCTGAACATTGAGGTAGCCAGCGAGTTTATTCTGGTGGCCGCCACCCTGATGCGGATAAAATCCAAAATGCTGCTGCCGCGCCCGCAACTTGACGAACAGGGTAACGAAATCGATCCGCGCGAAGAACTGGTTAAGCACCTGCTGGAGTATAAAAAATACAAGTCGGTGATTGACTCGTTCCAGCAGATGGAAGAAACTGAGTTGGCTAAGGAAAAGCGAGGTAACCTGATGAAGGAGATCAAGTCGCTTGCTGCGAGCAGCAACGTGGAAGCCGAACTGCAGGACGTTGACCTGTTTAAGTTGATGACGGTGTTCGAAAAAGTACTCAGGCGGTACGAATACGAGAAAAACCGCCCTATTCACCAGGTTATCCAATACCCTTATACGCTGGAAGGACAAAAGGAGTACATTCTTAACGAAGTTACCCGCAAGGAGCGGGTTTCATTTACCGAGATTATTTCCGCCTACAACACACGCATTGCACTGATTTTCAATTTTCTTGCTATCCTCGAGTTGCTGGCACTGGAGGAACTGCGTATCCAGGTAGGCGAAGGGTACAACAATTTCTGGATATCGAAGGCAGAAGTGAATGCCTGAATTAAACCCCTGTGTAACGGGGATTATCCATCAACTTTTGGCCGACCTAATCTTTTACCGGCCTTGCATTGTACTCGTCCACCAGTCCGCCTGTTAACCGAACCAGGTCGGTACGCCTGGCCAGCACCGAAAACACGGCCAGGTAGTTTTCAAGTGCGGCATTCTGGTAGTTTTCCTGCACAATGCGCAAGTCAATAGCGCTTAGCGCACCGTTTTTGTACCGCTCGTTGGCCAACGACAGGTTTAATTCAGCTGCCTGCAACTTAATACGCGCAATTTGCGCAAGTTGCCGCAACAGGTTGTAGTTATCGTAGGTGATGAGCAAATCATTTTGCAGCGACAGTTTAAGCTGGTCGGTAGTTAGCTGGGCAATGCGCTCGCGCACCCGCGCGTTTTCGATGTTGCGGGAAATTTGTCCGCCATTGAAAAGCGTGTACCTGAGGCTGAAGTTCCCATAGGCTCCGTACGAATACCCGTCATTGGTTTGGTTAACCAGGATTCGCGAAGGCACCGTGTTGGTTACCGGAAACGCAGGGTCGCCATTGACGAAGCCAACCGTATTGGTAACCAGCGGACCTGTGTTGGATCCAAAGTTGGCATTCAACTGGTCGAGCGACCCGGTAGCTCCCAGGTTCAGCGACAGCGTAGGGTATCGGTCAGAAAGTGCAGAGCCGGTAGCCACGCGCAGCAACTCCTGATTAATGTACTGGTTGCGCAGGTTGGTGTTGGTACTGCTCATTTTTTCTGTCATGCTGGCCAGGTCGTAAACTTCGTCCACAAACTGCAGCGAATCGGTTAGGATAAATTCTTTGTTGATTGGTTCATTCAGCAACAGGTTAAGGTTGCGCAGCGAATTACGGTAAACCTGTTCCTGCATCAGGTAATTGGTTGAGTCGGTCAGGTAATTATTTTGTTCCTGCAATACGTCAAAGGTAATGGCTCCGCCAAGTTCCTTCCGCAACTTTACGTACTCCAGCCGCTCGTGTGAAAAATCCATCACCCGCTTGCGCACCACGGTTCGCTCGCGCTCAAGCAACGCCTGATAATACGACAGGATGATGGATTGAATTACCTGCTCAATAACAAGGGTGGCATTTCCATAACTTAGTTGTTCAAGTTGTTCCAGCCTTCTTTTTGACAGCCGGATAAAAAACCCATCAAACAGGATAAACTGCACATCGAGCTGGCCGTTCAGGTTGTCGGAAATATTGCGGCCGGCCACGGCAAACGGGTTGGCAGGTTTGCGTTCGGTGATGCTGTTGTTCTGGTTTGCACTCAGGTTAATGGATGGAAAAGCGCCTGCCTGGCCCCAGGTGTTATTGCCTTCGGCAATATCCATCTCCAGTTTTTGTATCTGAACATCCAGGTTATTTTGTAAACCGAGTTCAATTGCACGGGCAAGGGTTAGCTGCTCCTGTGCATCTGCCGAAACAAATCCACAAAGTAATGCGGTCGCGAAAATACTCCTCATGGTCATTCAATTGATGCTCTCCCCTGTTTGCTGCTGAAGTATGAGTAGATGGCGGGGATTACAAACAGCGTGAGCACGGTAGCAAATGCCATTCCCCCGATTACGGCAAGGCCCATGGATACGCGGCTTTCGGAGCCGGCTCCTAATGCGAGTGCAATGGGCAAGATGCCGAGTATGGTTGAAAGACTCGTCATGATAATCGGCCGGAACCGTGATTCTGCTGCATTAATCACCGCATCCAAACGATTCATGCCCTGCTCCTTTCGCTGGTTGGCAAATTCAACGATAAGAATACCGTTTTTGGTAACCAGCCCGATGAGCATAATGATGCCAATCTGACTGAAAATATTAAGAGTCTGATCAAAATACCACAACGACAGCAAGGCACCGGCCAACGCCAGCGGCACGGTAAACATGATGATGAAGGGGTCTCTAAAACTTTCAAACTGGCCGGCCAACACCAGGTAAATAATAGCCAGCGCAATAAAAAACGCCTGGTATATCGTTGATGAACTTTCAACAAACTGGCGCGAAGCACCATCAAGGCTTGTGGAATAGGTCTCGTCCAGCACCTCATCGGCAATGCGCTCCATCTCTTTAATGCCTTCGCCCAAGGCCACGCCATTGGCCAACTGCGCGCTTACCTTGGCTGAAGAATACCGGTTAAACCGGTATAACTGGGGCGGGTTGCTGCTCTCCTGCATGGTTACCAGGTTATCGAGCTGCACCAATTCACCGCGCCTGTTTTTCACGTACAGGGTCTTCAAATCCAGCGGCTCATCTCGGTTGGTTCGCTCTACCTGGCCGATGATCTGGTACTGCTTTCCGTCCATAATAAAGTAACCGAAACGCGAGCCGCTCAACCCCAATTGAAGGGTTTGGGCAATGTCAATAATGTTTACGCCCAGGTTACGTGCTTTTTCGCGGTTAATGTTGATGTTGATTTCCGGCTTGTTGAATTTCAGATCAAGGTCAACAAAAGCGAAATTCGGACTGGCGCTTGCTTTAGCCATAAACTGAGGGAGTACCGCTTTAAGTTTTTCAAGCTCGGCAGCCTGAATAACAAACTGCACGGGGAATCCTCCCCGCCTGTCGCCAATGGTTTGGGCCTGGGTTACAAACGTGCGCACGCCACTGTACTTGCGCACCTTTTTGGTTACCTCATCCACAATGGCCTGCTGGCTTCGGGTGCGAAATTGCGGATCTTTAAGAATAACCCGCACAAAGCCGGAGTTTACCCCGGAACCACCAAAGCCCGGAGCAGTAACACTCACCAGTCCTTCATGTTCGGGCACTTCCTGCTGCACAAAACTTGTAAGCTCGCGCACATAGCTGTCCATATACTCAAACGTGGCCCCCTCGGGTGCCTGGGCCTGCAGGCGGAACTCGCTGCGGTCTTCCATCGGAGCAAGTTCCGAAGGAAGGCTGGAACCAAAATAATAAATCAATCCCCCTGCAGCAGCAATAATCACAAATGCCAGCCGCCTGAATTTCATGAATGACTCAAGCGCGCGGCTGTAACTTGAAGTAAGCCAGTTGAAAAACGGTTCCGTAACCACATAAAGCCAAGTTTTTCTCTCCCGCTTTTTCAACAGCCTGGAACTCATCATCGGGGTGAGCGTGAGTGAAACAAATGAAGAAATCACCACGGCACTGGCCACCACCATACCAAATTCACGGAAGAGGCGGCCTGTTAATCCTTGTAAGAATATCACCGGCAAAAACACGGCCACTACGGCTACCGTTGTTGAAATAACGGCAAAATAAATTTCGGCCGATCCGCGTTTTGCCGCATTCACCGGATCTTCACCTTCTTCCACCTTGGTATAAATGTTTTCCAATACTACGATGGCGTCATCAACCACCAGGCCGATGGCCAGCACAATGCCCAACAGGGTTAACACATTGATGGTAAAGCCAAGCAGGTACATGAAGAAAAATGCACCGATAAGCGATATAGGAATGGTCACTACCGGGATTAACGTGGTTCGCCAGTCGCGCAGGAAAATAAAAATGATGGACAGTACCAAGATAAAGGCCATCAGGATTGTTTCTTCAACTTCGGCAATGGAAGCCAGGATGTACTTTGTTGAGTCATAGCTCATCTGGTAGGTAATATCGGAAGGCAAGTCGCGCTTGATCTGGTCAAGTTTCTGATACAACCGTTTGGCAATATCAATGTTGTTGGCCCCCGGCTGGGCCACTACGGCAAGGGCCACACCGGGCACACCGTCTCTGCGCAAAATGGTGCGTTCATTTTCCGGGTAGAGTTGCGCATAGCCCACATCGCGAAAGCGCACCACCTGGTCGCCACTTTCTTTAATAATCAAATTATCAAAATCCTCAACCGTAGTGAGGCGACCCATGGTCCGCACGGTCAGTTCGGTTGCCTGGCCTTCAACCCGGCCTGAGGGGAGTTCTACATTTTCACGGTTTACCGCCTGAAGCACATCCGAAGGGGCCAGTTTAAGCGAGGCCAGCTTTATCGGGTCCATCCACAACCGCATGGAATACCGCTTTTGCCCCCAGATTTGCACGGAACTGATGCCGGGTATGGTTTGCAGGCGCTCTTTGAAAATGTTTTCGGTAATCCGGGAAAGATCCAACGGATCGCGCTTGTCGCTCATCACGGTTAAAAACATGATGGGGCTTGAGTCGGCATCGGCTTTTTCAACAACGGGTGGATTAACATCGGGCGGCAGGCGGCTGAGCGCTCCCGACACTTTGTTGCGCACATCGTTGGCGGCCGCTTCCAGGTCAATGCCCAGTTCAAACTCAACAGAAATATTGCTGCGCCCTTCGCGGCTGGATGACGTAATCATTTTGATACCCTGGATGCCGTTGATGGCCTCCTCCAGCGGTTCAGTTATTTGCGACTCAATGATATCGGCATTGGCGCCCACATACGTGGTGGATACCGAGATTACGGGCGGGTCAACACTGGGGAACTCTCGAACCCCCAGGTAGGAAAACCCGATTAACCCGAAAAGGATAATCACCAGCGACATCACAATGGACAGTACCGGGCGGTTAATGCTTATGGTAGAAAGACTTGCCATTTGGTTCTGTTACTGATTTTTCAAAGTTAACTGTACGGGCACCCCCTGCCGCAACTGAAGGATGCCTGTGGTAATTAACGTATCGCCTTCGTGCAGTCCGTTAACAACCTCAACATACCGGTCGGTTCGCAAACCGATTTCAACTTTTACCTCTTTTGCCTTGCCGGAAGAGGCAACAAAAACCTTATGGCCCTGCAATTCGGGTACCAATGCTTCAGAAGGAACCAGCAGAGCATTCTCGATAGTTTCCAGAATCAGTTCCACCCGCACAAACTGGCCGGGCAACAGCAACCCTTCGGGGTTATCGGCCAGGGCACGCACCTTTAGGGTTCGTGTATTCAGATCTATCTGGGGCTCCACCGCATACACTTCACCTTCAAGCACCCGCGGATCGTTTTCGATGGTGAACCGGATTTTTTTTCCGCTCCGTACCTGAGTGCTGTACCGACCCGGAACGCTGAAATCAATTTTTGCCGGAGAAAGACTATATAGGGTAGCTACTGTGGTGTTGGAGTTTACATAAGCGCCTTCGCTCACAAAGCGCAGCCCGATTACCCCGTCAAACGGGGCGATGATTCGGGTTTTGGCAAGCTGGGCCTCAAGTAATTTAATGTCGGCAATGGTGGTGTTCAGGCGGTTAAGGGCATTGTCGTACTCTTCCTGGCTGATGGCCTCTTTCTCGAGGAGTTTGCGCTGGCGGTATTCGTTATCCTGATTGAGTTTTTGGTTGTACCGCTGTTTTTGCAACTGGGCTACCAGTTCGTCATCGTTGATTTCGAGCAACAACTGACCTTTTTTAACGGATTTTCCTTCTTCAAAATGGATTTTTGAAATCTTGCCGGAGGCTTCTACCCGAAGTTCGAGCGATTCGTTGGGCAGTACCGATCCGGTAAACACCAACTTATTGTCCAGTTTCTCGGGTCGCAATACCAGGGCATCCACCTGAAGGGACATTGACACCGGGCCAGATCCTCCGGGCTGCGAACTTTTTTCTTTTTCACTGAATAAGTTAAGCTTTGGCAACGCCACCAAAAAAATAATGGCAAGCACGATAAGCACTGTAAAAATTTTCTTTTTCATCAATCAACCTTAGAAATCTGCCACGCTTACATTGCAAGAAATAGTTCATGTAGCTTCAGCACCTGCGGAATGACCAACTGCGATTCATCATTTATGATAACAAAATCAGCGCGTTTTCGTTTCTCCTCATCACTTAACTGGCTGGCTATAATGTTCATAACCTGCTGCCTGTTTCGTTGCGGATCACGCTGTAACACACGCTTTAGTCTTAACTCCTCGGGTGCAAAAACCAACACCACTTTGTTTAGCGCAGTGTAGGAACCGGCTTCGTACAACAACGCTGCTTCTTTAATCACGTAGCGGCATGCCGCATGCCGTTCGACCCACTGCGCATAATCGGTACCTACCACAGGATGCACCAGCTTGTTCAATTGCTGTAGCCTGTCGGCCTTGCCAAAAACCGCTTTGGCCAGGTATTCGTTGTTCAGGCTGCCATCTTCCCGGTACGACAAACTTCCGAATTCTTTCCTGATGGCCGTGATAAGTATTCCATCGGAGGTCATTAAGGATTTCGCACGGCTGTCGGCATCGTACACGGGCACGCCCAATGCACGAAAGATGCGGCAGACCAGGCTTTTACCCGACCCGATTCCTCCTGTAATGCCGATTTGCAATGGCATGAGCGTTAATAGGAAACCGAAACCGTGTCAACTTTAAGAACCCTGCTGTAAGGCGGCAGGCCCGTAACTCGTGGAGCAAGTTTATGACTGCCCCGCGGCACAGCAAGCAAATCGATGAGGGCATATAGCGAATCGACCTGCAGCGATTTTGCCTGCGAAGCCGGAGTTAAAAAAGTAACGCTTACTTCATTTTTTTCTATTGCCACGCGATATCGATCCGGCACATTAACCAGGCGCAGCGGGCAGGTTTGTGTAACCTCTTCCAGGTTTTCTACCTGAAAGGAAACCTGAACTACCGGGGGCGTGCGGTTGATGCGCTCGGAGGCCAGCACAACTTCCACCACTTCATCGTAATTGCTCTTAATCCATTCCTCTGGAAGCGACAACGGTATAACAGCCGGAAGCGCATTGATAAGGGTTTCCGGGCCATCAACCTGTATTGAGTCGGGTACGATAGTTACAGGGCTTACCAAACTGTAGTTTTGCTGGAGGTATTGTTCAACCGAATCCAGCGTCAACTTTACAATCCGCTTTAGCTTCGGGTTGATGTCGAGTACTATCGTATCGGTTAATACATAGTTTATCTGGAGTCCTTCCAGTTGGGTTGAGAACAGCGGGGGCAAGCCTGATCCGACAATTTTTTTCACTTCGGATGGGCGCTCAAGCGGGATAACCAACGGAGGAACCTTTAACCCTAAACTTCTGCGGAACAAGTCCCATCCGTTACCGCTCACATTCAGGCGGATTTTTTCGGGAAGTTCGCTTACCGGAACAAATTTTTCCTGGTCGTAATCAAATACGATAGCAAACCCGATATTGGCCGAATAATTTTTGTTAAGGGCATTGAAGAACCAAAATACGGTTGCCGCAAAAACACAAAGTAAAATGGCCTTCCAGTTCTTTTTGTTGAATCGAAACAGGTTAAATATCGAGTTTACAAAGCCCATCCGGGGTATTACTTCTTGTTAGCCGCCCGGCTGGCTTCCAGCGAAATGGCCGATTTGTTGAAGCGGATGCGCCCTCCTTTTTCAACTTCAAGAATAAAGGTATCGCCTTCCAGTTCGGCTACCCGTCCGTGCGCACCGCCAATGGTAACCACATAATCACCTTTCTGAATTTCATCAATAAATTTTTTTTGTTCCTTCGCCTTTTTCTGCTGGGGCCTTATCATGAAGAAATAAAAGATGAGAATCATTAAGCCCATCATGATGTAGAAACTGTAGTTTCCACCCTGAGCAGTTGCCTGAAGAATAATTGCGTTCATGGATTAGTATAATTAAGGAGCCAAAGTTATGCCTTAAAAGCATGCATCCCAAACCCTGCAATTAAGGATTTGGGATGCGGAGAGTGAATTTTACTGAACCGTTACTTTCTCGGTCCAGCTGACTGATCTTTAGGGGTGACCATGGCCTTGAAGCGAAGGGTAGTGGTTTTAGGCCATGTGTTGGCTGTAACGGTAATGGTTTTATTTTGGATGTTCGGCTTGCCGTTGCTGTCGAACTCGGCCTTCACAAACCCTTCCCCTCCAACGGGTATCGGATCTTTCGACCACTCCGGCACGGTGCAACCACAAGAAGGTTGCGCGCTTTGGATAATGAGCGGTGCCTCGCCCGTATTTTTAAACTTATACGTGTAGGACACTTTCTGGCCTTCGTTAATGGTTCCGAAATCATGTTCTGTTTTTTCGAACGTGATCACCGGCAGGGGGCCTTCCGGCTTTTGTTCGGGCTGTGCATTTTGTTCAGCCGGTGTCAAAGTGGGCGACTGGCCCTTTCCTCCCTCCAGTTGCGACAGCCGGGCTTCCAGTGCTGCAATTTTTTTCTCTGCATTCTTATCCTTGCAGGCGGTGGCCACACCCGCAACCAGTAAAAACACGATCCACTTTGTCTTCATATCAGTCAATGTTTATTAACTCTTTCCTTTTTTACCCTTAATCTGACCCAAAAGTTCATCCACATCCTCTAAAAGTTTTTCAGCCTTGAGTTTAGCGTCATCCACCACGCGCTGTCCCTGCGATTTGGCTTCGCTGGTGAGCGGGGTATCTTTTCCGTCAATCAAATCATTCACCAGGCTTTGCAGGATGTTTTTATACTTCTCCAACTGAAAGGACAGTTTTTGGCGTGTGTTTATTCCTTTATCGGGCGCGTACAAAATGCCCAGTATTGCACCGGTTGCCGCGCCTACAAGGAAGGCCAGTAATGTATTTCCACCTCGCTTACTCATAGTGATTCAAATCTCGTTAAATCTTCCTGGTCTATCAACAACCCTGCCGCCTGCAAAAAACCAAACAAAAATACAGCCTTCGGGCACTTTGTAACCTTTCGGGACCGCAATTTTAAGCAAATAATGAATTACTTGTTATCGAGTAAACCACGGCCGCTTTTCTTCAGGGTTCCGGCTGATTTTAACTCTTTGGTAATCACGTCAAGAATTCCGTTGATAAACTGTCTGCTTTTTGGCGTACTGTAGTTTTTGGCCAGCTCAATGTATTCGTTCATGGTTACTTTAACAGGTATGCTGGCAAAGCCGGTCAGTTCGGCAAGGGCCATTTCAAGGATGATCCGGTCGGTTAACGGCAGGCGGTCAACTTCCCAGTTGCGTGTATTTTTGGCGATCCGCTCTTTCAGGTCAGCCGGCAGGTTGGCTGCCTGAGTAAAGAGGTATTCAATAAACTCCTTGTCATCCTCCCAGTTAAGCGATAGCTCGTGTAAGTGAAGCGGTTTGCCGGATTGCGGGTCGTAGGATTTAATTGTTTTTTCCACCATGCCTTTAACGATTTCACGATCCTCAGCCCACCGCAATATTTCCGCCTCAAAGAATTCGTTTATCACGGTTTTACCCAGGATGATCTTTCTGAACAAATGGTTGATGAGTTTCTTCTGTTCGTCAACGGATGGGTTTTTTTTGTCGAGGTAGGCCATGTAGTCAGGGTCCTGCTTTACCACATCGCGCAACCAAAGTTTAACAAGGTTATCCCGGTCAGCCCACCTTCCGCCTATTTTGGAACTACGCGCTTTTAAAACCTCGCTTTGCCGGAGTGCAGTAATCCAGGCATTGGTTAAGAAATTTTTATGGTGAATCTTTTTGTCATTCGCAGCCGCATCGGCCAGGGCTACCGCAAGGTTTAGAACTGACAGGTAGTGATCGTAGATGTGTTCAACCTCTTTAACCAGGTTGGTTTTAAAATAATCAAAATCCCTCGCAACGCTTTGACGATAAAATTGCAGCGTGTCGGTTACGGCTTTTATAATTTTTTCATCCTGATTTTCAGGTAATGGCTCGCCCTTTTCGAAGGCCTTCCTAAAGATTTTCAATGCCTGCGTTTTTTGCTGGCTCAACAACTTTTTGTCTTGCACCTCCATGGAATTGAGGTCGGGGGAGAACGTTTCTTCAAGCCGGTCGAGGCAAAGCTCAAAATTGGCTTCCTTGCTTTGTTGCAATGCAAAAAGGTTTTGCATCACTTTAATCCGAAGGCTTCTGCGGTTGAGCATGGTTTCAAAGAACGGCCAAAGATACTGGTTGATTCGCTCAAAGAAAAAATGAGGCAACTTCAAAAATCGGATGCCATCACGCAGCGCATGCCTTCGGCACGTTAAAAGTACCCGTTATTCAACGCGGTATTCTCACCCTCCCCACTTCGTCAATCCTTTTCTCAGCAATCTTTATGGCCGCTTCCTGGGTATTGATTTTTTCTTTGTCCGCCAGGTCGAAAATCGTTAAACAGGTTGAGTAGATTCTCTCTGCCTGCTCAAACACCCGGCTGCGGTTGTAATTGCCAAGAAATTCATTGTACACATTAATCAGGCCGCCCGCATTGATCAGGAAATCGGGCGCATAGGTAATGCTGCGATCCATGAGCATGTAACCGTGTTTTACTTCATCCTTTAGTTGGTTGTTTGCCGCACCGGCAATAATGCTGCATTTCAACCGCGGGATGGTGGTGTCGTTAAGTGTGGCACCCAGCGCGCAAGGCGAATAAATATCAACATCCAGATCGTAAATGGCCTCCTGCGATACGGCCTTTGCACCAAACTTATTCGCAACGGCTTTCAACTTTTCGTCAGAAATATCGGAGATGTACACCGTAGCATTTTCTTTGGTGAGGTATTCAACCAGGTGCATCCCCACCTGGCCTACACCCTGCACGGCAATTTTTTTGCCTGAAAGACTATCGGTGCCAAACACTTTTTTTGCACTGGCCTTCATGCCGAGGTACGTACCGTAGGCCGTAACAGGCGAGGGATCGCCTCCGCCACCGGCCGATTCGGGCAAGCCGGTAACGTGTTTGGTTTCCATGGCAATAAATTCCATGTCGGCCGTTTTCATGTTCACATCTTCAGCGGTAATGTATTTGCCGCCCAGGCTGTTTACGAATTTCCCGAACCTGCGCAAGAAGGCTTCGGTTTTCATCGTTTTGGCATCGCCAATGATTACTGCTTTTCCTCCTCCCAGGTTTAGCCCGCTGATGGAGGCTTTGAACGTCATGCCCCGGCTTAGGCGTAGCACATCGGTAAGCGCCTCCTGTTCGGTGGCATAATTCCACATGCGCGTTCCTCCGAGGGCCGGCCCCAGTGTGGTATTGTGAATGCCGATAATGGCTTTCAAGCCGGTGGGTTCATCGTGGCAAAAAACCACCTGTTCATGGCCAAGTGTAGAAAGGGCAGTAAACAGATCGGAAGGTTCTGCTTTTCTTAATTCCTTAACTTCCATGGGGATTTGTTTTAGGAGTGATTGATAGTACTTTTAAGTTCTGGTTCGCTGGAACGGCACAAAATTACTTCCTTTGACCGGCTTTTCCATGTAAAACAATCGGTTGCATGAACTTAAACGTGTTTCTTTCGTTTTTAGGTGCATTGGCGAAATTTTTTTGAATGAAAGAACTGAAATACCTCAATAAATACCTGCTCAAATACAAGTATCACCTGTTGTGGGGACTGGTATTTGTTATCATTTCAAACATCTTTCAGATTATTCCTGCACAGCTTGTGCGGCATGCCATCGACCTGGTGGTTGAAAACGTGAGAATATACCGCGCTTTCACCAATTTATCGCTTCAGGAGAATTTTTATGGAATTTTTGCCCGCGGCATCTTGCTGTATGCGGGATTAATTCTGCTGATGGCCCTGCTTCGGGGGTTGTTTCTGTACCTGGTTCGGCAAACGCTGATTGTGATGTCGAGGTTAATTGAGTTTGACCTGAAGAATGAAATCTTTGCCCATTACCAGGCGCTGCCGCTTAGTTTTTACCGGAGAAACAATACCGGTGATTTGATGAACCGCATCTCAGAAGATGTAAGCCGGGTGCGCATGTACCTGGGCCCCGCCATTATGTATGGGCTGCAGCTTATTACTCTGTTTCTGATACTCATTCCCGTAATGTTTACCATCAGCCCAAAACTTACCTGGTATGCGCTGATTCCGTTACCCCTGTTGTCGCTCAGCATTTACCTGGTTAACAACACCATAGAAAGGCGTTCGGACCAGATCCAACGCAGCCAGTCTGACCTGTCAACCTTTGTACAGGAAGCCTTCAGCGGCATACGCGTATTAAAGTCGTTTAACCGCGAAGCGGAATCCATAGCGAGTTTTGCTAAGGCAAGCGACCGGTACAAACTCAAGTCGCTGAAACTTGCTCGCGTTCAGGCACTGTTTTTTCCACTCATTATGGGGCTTATCGGACTGAGCACCATCCTCACCGTATATGCCGGCAGTACCGAAGTGATTCGCGGTAACCTGTCGTTCGGCCACATCGCTGAATTTATCATTTATGTAAACCTGTTAACCTGGCCGGTGACCTCGCTGGGCTACACCAGCAGCCTGGTGCAGCGAGCGGAAGCCAGCCAGAAGCGCATTAACGAATTTTTGAATACCGCTCCCACCCTTGTTTCAGAAAAAAATCTGCAGCGCGAACTAACGGGTAAAGTCGAATTTGACCGGGTTAGCTTTACCTATCCCGATACGGGGATCAGGGCTTTAACGGATGTTTCGTTTGTCATTAACCCCGGTGAGTCGCTGGCCATTATCGGCACCACCGGCTCGGGAAAAAGCACGATCTCCAACCTAATCGCCCGCCTGTATGACGTTCGGGAAGGTGAAATCCGGATAGACGACATTCCTATTGCCGATTACGACCTGACCACCCTTCGAAGCCAGGTTGGATACGTGCCTCAGGATGTCTTCCTGTTCAGTGAAAGCATCCGCAATAACATTGCATTTGGCGGAATAAAGCAGCTTAATGAAGAACAAATCATTAAGGCCGCAAAAGATGCCGATGTTTACCACAACATCATGGCATTTCCGCAAGGGCTTGATACCCGGGTAGGCGAACGAGGCATTACCCTTTCGGGCGGACAGAAACAACGCGTAAGCATTGCCCGGGCTATTGTTCATGAGCCCCGCATCCTCATTCTTGACGATGCCTTATCGGCTGTTGACACAAAAACTGAAAACAACATCCTCAACAACCTGAAGCAGATAATGAAAGGCCGCACGACCATCATTGTTTCGCACCGGGTTTCATCGGCTAAATTGGCCGATAAAATTATTGTGTTGATTGATGGAAGAATTGTTGAGCAGGGTACACATGAACTACTGATAAAAAACAACGGAATGTATCGCGAAATGTATGAGAAGCAACTCCTCAGCGATGAAGCCCCTGTTAATGAAGGAGAGGTTCTTTAAAAAACATACCGCAACCCCACTCCGCCCTGGATGCGTCTGTAACCTGGATCTTTTAGTAAATCGTTATAGAAGTCTAGTTCCATAAAGGCCGAGATAGGCATACTAAAGTAGGAGTACTCAATGCCAAAGGTGGCCTGTATCCCATAGGTAGCGCGGTTAACCGTAAATCGCTCTATCTCATTTTCAATCGGTCCGTCATTAACAAAATAATCATAGGAAATATTCAGTTTTCTGAATTCCCACCCCAAGCCAACATACATTTGAAGGCCGGGGCTTATTTTTTCAATTTTAACATGGTATAACGCCCGGATTTCGGCCACCCAGTCGGAATTTACCTTGTGCGTCATGTATTCCAGGCTTTGCGTAGGCCCCAGGGTGTCGGTATTGATGTATTCCGGAAAAATCTCGCGATAATACCTGCTGTACAACCCGCTGGCCGAAGTGCCGATATCTGCTCCCAACGAGAAATGCTTGCTGGCATAATATTTATACGAAACAGCAAATGGGTCGCCAAACTTGAAGCCCAGGCCATGGTAGGGGTATCCGGTGTCTTCAAAAATCGGGCATACCGTTTTAGCTTTGGAGCGCGGGATTTTAATGACGTTGTAATTATGATTGGTGCGGTGATGCACCACCTTGCCGCCATGATGCACCTTTGGCTTCTGAGCCATTGCGGAGGCCAGCAGCAACAAGACGAAACAAGCAGTCAGGTTTAGGCGCATTGGGCAAATATAACGTTTTACACGGTGTGCCCCATTGGCCTGGTCAGGCAATCTCTTTATACTGCATTTTATGCAGTTGGGCGTAGGCCCCTCCGCGCTGAAGAAGCTCATCATGCCTTCCGGATTCAATGATGGATCCGTGATCGAGCACCAGGATTTTATTGGCCCGCTGGATGGTAGAAAGGCGGTGAGCAATAACAATGGAGGTGCGTCCCTTCATCATCTTGTCAATAGCCTGCTGAATCATCTCTTCGGTCTCGCTGTCAACCGATGATGTGGCTTCATCCAGCACAAGAATTTTAGGGTCATACACCATGGCTCGGATAAATGAGATCAACTGCCGCTGGCCTACCGATAAGGTAGCCCCCCGTTCCATTACGTTGTACTTGAATTGACCGGGTAATCGTTCAATGAATTTACGAGCGCCAACCAGGTCGGCCGCATGCCAAACCATTTCTTCGGTTATTTGAGAATTGCCGAGCGTAATGTTATGATAAATGGTGTCGGAAAACAGAAACACATCCTGAAGCACTACGCCAATATTTTTTCGCAAACTGCCCAAATCAAAGTCGCGGATATCGCGTCCGTCAATCAGAATTTCTCCTTTGTTTATTTCATAAAAACGATTAAGCAGGTTGATGATGGACGATTTTCCGGCTCCGGTTGCCCCCACCAGGGCGATCGTTTCACCCGGCCGTACAGAAAAGCTGATATCCCTAAGAACATACTGCTCATCGGTGTAGGCAAACCAAACATGCGTAAACGCTACGCTGCCTATTAGCTGACCGGGTTTATACAAGCCGGTTTGCTGTACATGCTCGTTATTATCCAGCAGGTTAATGATACGTGAGGAACTGACAATACCCATTTGCAGCGTGTTGTACCGGTCAGCAATCATCCGGATGGGCCGAAAAAACATTTGAATGTACATGATGAAGGCAATGACTTTGCCAATGGTGATGCCTGTTTCCTCAGCATTTATTGCTCCTTTTGCTCCATACCACACCAGCAGGCCAATGCCCGCTGCCGCAATGATTTCGGCTACCGGGAAGTAAATGGAGTAATACAACACCGACCGCAGGTTAGCTTGCTTGTGTTCTTCATTAATAGCTTTGAATTTTTCAAACTCCCGCTTTTCGCTGGCAAAAATCTGCACAATGTTCATACCGGTAATGTGCTCCTGAACAAACGTGTTCAGGTTGGCAACCGCATTCCGCACATCGTTGAAGGCCACTTTTATTTTTTCTTTGAAGATATAGGTGGAAATCAACAGCAGCGGAAGCGTGGCCAGGCTTAACAAGGCCAGCCGCCAGTCCTGGTAAAACATAAAGGCCAGGATAAAAATCAACTGAAGCAGGTCGCTCACCATGGCAGCCAGCCCTTCGCTAAACACATCGGCAAGGGTTTCCACGTCAGAAATTGTTCGGGTCACCAACCTGCCTATGGGCGTTTTATCAAAGAACCGTAACCGCAGGTTAACCAGGTGCTGGTACAGCTTTGTGCGGATGTCGCGGATGACCTGCTGGCCCATCCAACCGGAAAGATAAGTATGAACATATTGAAGCACCGATTGTACCAGAAGCAGCAACACCAGTGCAATTATCATTTGAACCATGCCGCTGTAATTACCCGAAGCCACCTCGTTATCCAGCGTGTATTGAATCAAGAGCGGCCGCAGGGGTGTTACGATGCCTATGGCGAGCGTCAGGAAAACCAGAAAGTAAAATCTGGTTCTGTACGGCCGAACAAACTCCATCAGGCGCCTGAGTACCTTAAAGTCAATGATATTGCCGCTGCTTACTTGTTCTTTGTCCATAATATTTTTATGCGGTGCCCTGTACGATTAGAATTAGGAAAGCCTTTTCATAGAAATACCGATTTGGGATAGGTAACCTTAACGAGGTATAAGCCATGTGGATCTGCGTTGGCACCTGCCTGTTTCCGATCCTTGCTTTGAATTATCTGTTCAAAATCATTAAGGGTAATTTTTCCTGTGCCTACATCAAGCAGGGTACCCACAATGGCCCGTACCATGCCTCTTAAAAACCGGTTGGCGGTGATGGTAAAGATCAAGGTATGTTTCTGTTTCTTCCAGGAAGCTTTCTTGATCCGGCAGATGAAATGATTGACATCCGTTTTCACTTTACTGAAGCATTGAAAATCATGTTCCCCGCATAGTAACGCGGCAGCGCGGTTCATGGTTGGCACATGAAGAGGTTTAAAATAACACAATGCCAGCCCGTTAAGCAACGGATCCTTTACCGTGGTGATACGATACTGGTACGTGCGTTCAATGGCATCGTATCGGGCACTGGCTTCCGGTTTTACCTGCCGGATGGACCGGATGGCGATATCTTTGGGCAAAAAGGAGTTAAGCCGGTGCATCAAGTCGGTTTTCTTAAATGGCTTTTGGATGTCGGCATGAAAAAACTGCTGCGCACAATGCACCCCGGTATCGGTACGGCCGCTGCCGGTAATCTTTACCGGAGTACGAAACAATTTTGACAGCGCACTTTCCACTACAGTTTGTACCCCCACTGCGTTGGCCTGGCTTTGCCAGCCCGCATAGTTTGTTCCGTTGTAGGTTATTTCAAAGAAGTAGCGGGGCATTGAGGAGATGAGAAGTATTGAAAGTTAATTTCGTTTTGAGTTCAAATTTTTAGCTTGGTGAGGTTGCTGCCAGACAATCTATTGCTCAACGTTTTTTCTCCATAAACCTGCTGCTCAACTCCTCAGTTCCTCAGATTCTCAAACACCACTGCCGCCCCCTGCCCCACACCAATGCACATGGTTGCCAGCCCATAACGAGCCTTTCGTCTGGCCAGTTCATGCAGTAGGGCTGCGCTAATCCGCACACCGCTGCACCCCAGCGGATGACCGATAGCAATGGCGCCCCCATTTACATTGACGAGTTCAGGATTCATTTCCAGATCGCGAATGCAGGCAAGCGATTGGGAAGCAAACGCCTCATTCAGTTCAATCAAGTCCATGTCGGAAATTTTCAAGCCGGCCCGCTTCAACGCCTTTCTGACAGCCGGTACCGGCCCCACGCCCATATAGGCCGGATCAACTCCGGCTACAGCAAACGAAACCACCCGCGCCATGGGATTAAGGTTCATTTGCTTTACTGCCTCCTCAGCGGCCAGCAGGCAAGCTGCGGCCCCATCGTTTATGCCAGACGAGTTGCCGGCCGTAACGGTTCCGCCTTCTTTAAAGGCAGGCTTCAGTGCCGCCAGTTTTTCGAGCGTGGTAGCGCGCGGATGTTCATCCTTCTCAAATTGAATAAGGTCCTTACCCTGCTGAACGGGTACAGCCACTAACTCATCGGTAAATTTCCCATTCGCATGCGCACGCTGGTACTTTTCCTGAGAAGCCAATCCGAACAAATCCTGTTCTTCCCGGCTTATCTTCCATTTTTCTGCAACATTCTCGGCTGTTTCGCCCATCGAATACGGATGGTACAGCTTTGAGAGCCTGGAATTAATAAACCGCCAGCCCATGGTGGTGTCGTAAATCTCTGCTTTGCGCGAAAACGGCTCCTGCGCTTTGGCCATGACAAAAGGGGCGCGGCTCATGCTCTCCACACCGCCCGCAATAAACAGGTCGCCTTCACCTAACATAACCGCACGCGAGGCATCCATGATGGCCTGAAGGCCGGAGGCACACAGGCGGTTTACCGTTACCCCGCCCACTTCTTTCGGTAGTCCCGCCAGCAACAGCGCCATGCGTGCAACGTTGCGGTTGTCTTCGCCACTCTGGTTGGCTGCACCAAAAATTACATCTTCAATCCGGCCTGCATCAACGGTAGGATTGCGCTCCACCAGTTTCCGGATGACATGGGCAGCCAGGTCATCGGGCCGTACACCAGCAAGGCTGCCCCCGTATTTCCCTATGGGTGTTCGTAAACAATCAATAATGTAGGCGGTTTTCATCATCCCAGGTTAAGCCCTCACAAATGGCTGCGCTTAAATTAGTAGTTTTGAGGCAAGTTACGCGAACACCCCTATGTGGCAAAGAATCCAAACCGTATTTCTCGCACTCACTATTATTGCATTGGCTGTTTCGCTGGTTCAGCCGATATGGTTAAGTATAGACAGCACAGACCGTGCGCTTACCCCTTTTTATTTTGTGCAGGGTGACGTTTTCTCCTACATGCCGTATTCCATCACCGCGGTTGTCGGCATTGCATCCATAACCGTAAGCATCATGGCAATCAGGCGATATGACAACCGCATCCTGCAGATTAAAATGGGTGCACTCAACTCGGTATTGCTGGCTGGCATGATGATTTGCGCAGTGTATTTCGCCAACCGGATATCAAACGGGCATACCGGCAATTTTAAATACGGCTTGGGCCTGTATATGATTTTTGTTGCCGTTATCTGCAACTGGCTGGCCATCCGGTTCATTCGAAGGGATGAACGGCTGGTAAGGGATTCAGACAGAATCCGCTAACTGCCAACCTGTCACCAAAACACCCTTGGAACAACATTTGAAATCCCTGCCGAACGCAGGGATTTTTGTTTACAGCCCGCGAAAGCATCATCATTAAACTGAAAAACCAACACTATGGCAGACGTACAGGAAAAAGGAACCATTTCCATCAATACCGAGAACATCTTTCCCATTATTAAAAAATTCCTCTATTCTGACCACGAAATTTTTCTGCGCGAACTGGTATCCAATGCGGTGGATGCTACGCAGAAACTGAAAAAACTCGCTTCACTGGGCGAATACACCGAAGAACTGGGCGACCTCAAAATCGAAGTGAGTTTCGACAAAAAGAAAAAAACCATCACCGTTACCGATAAGGGCATCGGGATGACGGCCGAAGAAATCAAGAAATACATCAACCAGATTGCCTTTTCGGGAGCCACCGAATTCATCGAAAAATTCAAAGATAAAGCCGATGCAAAAGACATCATCGGCAAATTCGGCCTCGGCTTTTACTCGGCCTTTATGGTGGCCGATAAAGTTGAACTCCTCTCACGCTCGTACAAAGCCACCGAAACTGAAGCTGCCCGCTGGGCCTGCGATGGCTCCACCGAATTTGAACTGGCTCCTGCCGTTAAGAAACAACGGGGAACGGAAGTAATCCTCCACATCAACAGCGACTCCGAAGAATTTCTGGACGAATGGCGCCTGAAGGGCATCCTTGAAAAATATTGCAAATTCCTGCCGGTTGAAATTAAATTCGGAACCCGAGAAGAACAGGTAGAAGATGGTGAGGATAAGGACGGCAAAAAGAAATACAAAACCGTTACCGTTGACCGCATCATCAACAACACCCAGCCCCTCTGGACCAAGGCCCCGGCCGACCTGAAAGACGAAGATTACCTGAAGTTTTACAAAGAACTTTACCCGCTCAGCGAAGACCCGCTCTTCTGGATTCACCTCAACGTGGATTACCCGTTCAACCTAACGGGAATTCTTTACTTCCCGAAAGTGAAAAACGATTTTGAACTGCAGAAAAATAAAATCCAACTCTACTCCCGCCAGGTGTTCATCACCGATGAAGTGAAGGATGTGGTGCCCGATTTCCTCATGCTGCTGCACGGGGTGCTCGATTCACCCGATATCCCCCTTAACGTGTCGCGCAGTTACCTGCAGAGCGACTCGAATGTTAAAAAAATCAGCCAGCACATTACAAAAAAAGTAGCCGATAAACTGCAGGAGATGTTTAAAAAAGATCGCCCCGACTTTGAAAAGAAATGGGACGATATCAATCTTTTCGTTAAGTACGGCATCATTAGCGATGAAAAATTCTACGACCGCGCCAAAGAATTTACCCTGCTGAAAAATACCGATGGAAAATACTTTACGCTGGACGAATACCAGGATAAGGTGAAGAAAGTACAGCGCGACAAAGACAAGCAGGTAATTTACCTTTACACCACCGACCCCGGCAAGCAGGACAGTTTCGTTCAGGCTGCCAAAAACAAAGCCTACGATGTACTCGTGTTTGACGGCATCCTCGACAGCCACTTCATTAACACCCTGGAGCAGAAACTGGATAAAGTTCAGATGAAACGCGTTGACAGCGACCCGGTGGACAAACTCATTGCAAAAGATGAGAAAATGGAAAGTGTGCTGGGCAAAGAAGAGCAGGAACAACTGAAGAGCGTATTTGAAAAAGCCATTCAAAATAAAAACATGACGGTGGCAGTGGAGGCCATGTCGCCTGATGATATGCCGGTAACCATTACCGTCAGCGAATTTATGCGCAGAATGAAAGACATGGCCAAAGTAGGCGGAGGCGGATATGCCTTTATGGGGTCCATGCCCGACAACTACCAGGTGGCTGTAAACGGCAATCACGCGCTGGCACAGCGCATCCTGAAAACCGAAACCGAAGAACAGAAAATAAAACTGGCCAAACAGGCGTACGACCTGGCCCTGCTTTCGCAAAACATGCTCACCGGCCCCGACCTGACTAATTTTATCAAGCGGAGCCTCGAATTTGTGGCCTGATACAGCAATGCCCTTCGCATCAGTGAGGGGCGTTGCATTGCACTTTCGCAAACACTTTTTCAATTTTACCAGCGTTACTACCGTATGATGCAGCGCCTGGTTTTTATGCTCGCGACTTTTGTACTCCCTGTTGTGGTCGTTGCACAACAGGAGGAGTCCGATCAGTTGTTTACCATTGACACCCCCGCCAGCCTGGATTTTTTGAGGGAAGAGGAGCCCATTAACACACCCAAAAAAAAGAAGCCAAAGAAAAATGTGTTCTACGGCATCAAAACAAAAAAGGGCTTTGTGCGCAAAGGCGTGGGCGACCGCACCACTTACGATCTTTTCCATTACCTGAAAAAACCCGAAACCATTCAAACCCTGGTGCGCGACATCTACTATTATGACTATGCACGAAGGGAGGTAATGCGCACCAGCCGCTTTGACCCGAAAAAAGGCGTGCTCGTGCACGGGCCCTACCAGAAAATACAAAATGGCGTTACCCTTGAAACCGGCATTTTTTATAAAGGACTGAAACACGGCAGGTGGATGAAATACACGCGCGACAGCGTGCTGGTGGATAAAGAAAAATATTTTCGCGGATGGCCCAAAGAGTCACTAATCAGCTACTGGGATCCGGTTGAAAAAAAGAAGCCAAAAGAAATCATTCCCATTGAGTTTGGCGAAAAAGAAGGCAACTACTACATGTTTCACGAAAACGGCCAGGTGGCCGTTACCGGTGAATACCGATGGAACCAACGGGTGGGCGACTGGTACGAATACTACCCCAACGGGCGCAGAAAAAAACTAATTGCCTACCCCAAAGAACCCTTCGATAAAAACAGCAGGCCATACATTAAAACTGAATGGAACGAAAAGGGCAAGGAAATTTACCGGAACAACCGGCCGGGCGGGTGAGTGTGTTGGTGCCTGCGCCTTTATCAATTTATCGCATCTTCAAAATGAGCGATCTCTGTTTTCTTTCCTTGTTTCACCGAAATCACATCAAAGCGCACATGCCCCTGCCAGTTGTTGGTATAAATAAATTCTTCGGCCGCGCTGAAGATCATCCGCACTTTCTTGTTATCCACAAACGCCTCGGGTTCGCCATAGGCCGCTGACGACCGGGTTTTAACCTCAACAAATATCAGCCAGTCGTCTTTTTTCACAATCAGATCAATCTCGGCCTTTTTGTGCCGGTAATTTTTTGCCACAACGGTAAATCCTTTATTCTCCAGGAATTCCGCTGCCAGTCCTTCCCCTTTCCTGCCAATCGTAATTTTATTTTCCTTTGCCATCATCGCCTCGTAATTCGCCTGTATTTATAATACCTTTACACCGGAAATTACCACTA
>CAYNIH010000004.1:0-27370 GCA_964397115.1 uncultured Roseivirgaceae bacterium
TTCCACTCCTGGTCGGTTCCCGGAAGAAACCCGGGCACATCTTCAAACACCAGCAAGGGAATGTTAAAGCAATCGCAGAACCGCACAAACCGCGCACCTTTTACGCTGGCATCAATATCGAGCACACCGGCTAACGCTGCCGGCTGATTGCCTACCACGCCAATGCTTCTTCCGGCAAGGCGGGCAAAGCCCACCACGATGTTCTCGGCAAAGTTTTTATGTACTTCAAAAAAACTTCCTTCATCCACCGTTCCGGTAATTACCTCCCGCATATCGTAAGGCTGGTTGGGATTGGACGGAACAATGGCGTTCAGCTTCTCCCGCTTTTCATCGGTTGGTGTGTACGGAAGACGTGGCGGGTCGTCTTCACAATTCTGAGGAAGGTAACTCAGCAATGTTTTTATCTGGCGGATACATTCTACCTCGTTGGCACTGGCAAAGTGGGTTACTCCGCTTTTCGTGCTGTGGGTTTGGGCTCCACCCAATTCTTCGGATGTAACATCTTCGTGGGTTACGGTTTTCACCACATTCGGCCCGGTAACAAACATGAACGAGGTGTTCTCCACCATGAAAATAAAATCAGTAATGGCCGGTGAATACACTGCCCCTCCCGCACACGGGCCCATGATGGCCGAAATTTGCGGGATGACCCCGGATGCCAGCGTGTTACGGTAAAAAATATCGGCATAGCCACCCAGCGACACCACGCCTTCCTGGATGCGCGCCCCACCCGAATCGTTGAGCCCGATAACCGGAGCACCATTTTTCATGGCCAACTCCATGACCTTCACAATCTTTTCGGCATGTGTCTCCGAAAGCGATCCGCCAAACACGGTAAAGTCCTGTGAGAACAAGTACACCAACCTCCCGTTAATAGTACCATACCCGGTTACCACACCATCGCCCAGGTAGTGCTCTTTATCGAGGCCGAAATCTTTTGCGCGGTGCATAACAAACTTGCCGAGTTCTTCGAAGGAACCTTCATCCAGAAGGAGGTGAATCCGCTCGCGGGCAGTTAGCTTGCCCTTGGCATGTTGCTGTTCAATGCGTTTTTCCCCTCCGCCCAACAGGGCCTCGTTATTCTTCCGATCCAACTCATCAAATTTTTGCTGAAGAATGGGGTCGGGCGCTTTTCGTTTTGCCATGAATCAGGTAATCAGGCCGAAATATAGTTAAAGGAAAGGAAGGTAGTAAATTGCCGCGTTTTAATACATGAGCAAGCGCATCGCTATTGTTGACCTGGGCACCAACACCTTTCACCTGCTTATTGCAGAAAGGAATGCGGAAGGATACTCTGTCATGTTACGGGAGCGGCATGCCGTAAAAATCGGCAAGGACGGCATCAACCGGAACCGGATTACAGAAGAAGCCGTTTGCCGCGCTTTAGAAACCATGCGATCATTCAGGCAAACGATTGATGCCCATCAGGTCTCAACCATCCTAGCAATCGGAACCAGCGCATTGCGGAATGCCGCCAATCAACAGGATGTCCTTTCGAAAATCAAATCGGAAACCGGAATTGAGGTAAGGATAATCTCAGGGGAGGAAGAGGCGACCTATATTTATTATGGAGTGCGCTGGGCTTTGAGGCTGGGCAGCGAACCAGCATTAATTATGGACATCGGTGGAGGCAGCGTGGAGTTTATCATCGCAAACGGAAATGAAATCTTCTGGAAAGCAAGTTTTGAAATTGGTGCTCAGCGGTTGCTCGAAAAATTCCAGCGCCACGACCCCATAAAACCCGAAGAAACTGAGGAACTTGTCTGTTACTTTGATGAGCAATTACCCGCATTGCACAAAGCCCTGAACCGTTACCAGCCCCGCCTACTGGCCGGTTCATCCGGCACTTTCGATACACTAAGCGACATCTATTGTGCGCAACAGCACATTACCCCTGCTCCTATTACTGCTGAAACCCCGCTTACATTAGAAGCATTCCATAACCTATACGATGAACTGCTTCATAAAAACCGGCAGGAACGGTTGGCTATACCCGGCATGATTGAAATGCGCGTAGACATGATTGTGGTAGCCTGCTGCCTGATCCATTATGTTTTGACGATACATTCCTTCAACCGAATACGCGTATCGAGCTATTCTCTTAAAGAAGGCGTTTTATCAACGCTCGGGTAATCTTAAAGCCCGCTTACTTGCCGATCTTTTGGGTACTTTACTTCGAATTTAAATACCACCTTTCGGGTTTCATTCGGCTGCAGGCTCATTTCCCACACCAGCTTGCCGGTATCTTTCGTGTATTTTGCCCCGCCCACATCGGTAACGGTTACTTCAATCTGGCTGTTTTTTGATACCGGCACCTGGTCTTCTACTACCAATTTTACCGGTTCATTGCGCGTATTGCGAATAGTAATCTCCCAGGCAGCGGTTTCGCGGATGTTGGAGCCAATGGCTTTGCGCGAAGAAAAATCCTTAACCCGCTGGCGTTGCACAACAATTCGTTTGTCGCGACCGAGGGAAACGGCAAGGGTATCCTTCACGCTATTCGGGTCAATAAATGAACTGCCCACAAATGTGCCCTCAAAAAACACGTTCGCCTCACCGGGCAGCAGGTTAAATTCTTCCCAGCCCGTAGCACGGGCCAGCAAAAAGGCATCGTTATCCAGCTTGGGCGCCACCGCATACCGGTAGTCGGCTTTCACCTCGTGGTTGCGGATGTCAACCAGTGTGGGTTTTGATGCAGACAACACCGTATAAGGCAGGCTGATGTCGAATTCGGTATTCAAACTGGTTTGAATGGTTTGTGTGTAATCGGCAATGCTCTTTTGTTTCGTTACAGGAACTTCTACACTCAGTTCAACTTCTTCAGCTTTATCTACACCGGCTTTTTGTGCCATACCGGTTCGCGATACATCTCGCTGCTTGTAAGCCGGATAATAGAAATCAAGATACCAGGTATACAGTTCGGGTTTTGCACCACCCAGGCTGGGATTGGCGGTAGAAAGTTTCAGCCGAACGTCTTTCCAGTCTTCACCTGTGCTTTGAAATACATTGGCCTTGTAGCTTAACTGGATGGGACTTTTTGTATTAACCGCCCGTAAATCGTACACGGCATACCATCCGGCATTATCCACAATGTAATTCACCTCCAGGTCAACGGTGCCGGCCGTTTCAGCCGAAAGGCTGATGACCAACTCACTGGTGTTACGGCTGTAGAGTTCGTTATGCTCCCGAATCTGGTTCGTCAGTTTATTAATGTGCTCGTTGGTTTTCCTGATTTTTTCATCACTTTTGATTTTTGCCATCCCGATTTCACCAAGACGGCTGCGGTAAAATTCAGCCATTGCCTTGAGCTCATTAACGGAGAGATTCTGGTTATTCCCCCCGATTTTCTGGTTAGCCAATAACAACTGCTCTTCTTTGTTCAACACGTCCTTCTGCTGTTGTTCAACCAGCAAAGCCCGCTTGTAGTATTCCAGCGAATCGTTCAACACCCGCAGGTTTTTAGGAAGGTTAAATTCGCTGATGAAGTTCTGCCTATGGCTGATGCCCAGCAGGATAAAATTCCCTTTACCCAAAACCTGAACACTCTGCTGATCAAGCTGGGCAGTCAGGCCCGAAAGTACGAGGGTTGTTTTGCCAGCCTCTACACGGGTTTTGATTTCGCGGGTAACCTGAGCACGATTTAAAAACACGGTTACCCGGGTGATTTTAGAATCCACCGGCTTTTCAATTTGACCGATTGCTTCTGCTACGGTAACACTCAGGATAAAGAACAGGTTAATTGCTTTCATAGAGTAAGATTTTTTTCATCCGATGCCGGCACCCAGCATTTTTCACAAACCAAAGTAAATCTTTTTTTGACTGATCACGGCATATGGCCTACTTCTCTATCTTTGCCGCGGATGAACTCCCGCACCTACACCATTGATGAACTGAAGCAATTTGCCTATTCGGTTTTTATAAAAATGGGATGCCCGGCAGAAGATGCACACCTGGCTGCCGATGCCCTGCTGGCTGCCGATGTGCGGGGCATTGACTCGCACGGGGTAGCCCGGCTCTCGGGTTACGTGCGCCTTTGGGAAGCCAACCGAATCAACCCAAAGCCGGTTATCAAAATAATCCATGAAACGTCCGGAACGGCCACCGTGGATGGCGATTCAGGATTAGGCCTGGTGGTTGCCCCGCAGGCTATGGCCCTTGCTATTAACAAAGCAAAAACCTGCGGAACAGGCTGGGTTGCGGTGCGCAATTCCAACCACTTCGGCATTGCCGGCTACCATGCCATGCTGGCCTTAAAGCACGACATGATTGGCTGGGCCATGACCAATGCCAGTCCGCTGGTGGCTCCTACGTTTTCTACCGAACGGTTATTGGGAACCAACCCCATTTCGGTTGCAATCCCCGCAGGAAACCAGCCGCCATTTGTTTTGGATATGGCAACCACAACGGCTGCCAACGGAAAACTTGAGATTCTTCAGCGAAAAAATAAGGAGGCACCACTTGGATGGATTCAGACTAAAGAAGGCAGACCATCCACCAACCCCCATGAACTGAAAGAAGGCGGGGCGCTAATTCCGCTCGGTAGTGATTATGAACACGGAAGTCACAAAGGGTACGGCCTCGGTGCCATGGTGGATATTCTTTCGGCCGTGCTGAGCGGAGCCAACTATGGCCCGTGGGTACCACCTTTTGTCGCCTTTTTACAGCCCCCCGCCAACCCGGTGGGTGCCGGCATCGGTCATTTTTTGGGCGCCATGCGCATTGATGCCTTTAGGCCGGCAGAAGAATTCAAGCATCACATGGACACGTGGATTGCCCGCTTCCGTTCAGCCAGGACGACAGAAGGAGTAACCTCGGTGCTGATTCATGGCGATCCGGAACGCGAAATGACTAACAAGCGATTGCGTGACGGAGTAGAATTAAACCCTGCGGTTGAAAACGATCTGTTCGGGCTGGCCGAAAGGTTCGGCCTTTCGCTTTAGAAACTTATGCCGCCAATACTAATTCCTGCACGGATAACCCACGGACTCTGGTAAGGCGTGTATAAACTTGAAGACGCAGTGTAGGAAAAATTATACAAAGCCATAACAAAAAATGCAGCGTTACTGCCTATCGGCTGAAGAAATCCTCCGCCAGCCAAAAAACTGTTAAAATTCTGGCGAGCTGTTTCGCCCGGTCCACGGAGGTATTCGTAGTTTAGGTACTCATACTCCGTTTGCAGAAAAATGCCATTGTAAACCGTAAACCGTGCAAACGGATTAATGGCATAGTCGTTGAAGGTTAGGGCAGGGGTAACGGTCTTATATTTTGTGTAGCGATAGGTTAAGCCGGTACCGGCTACAAATTTTCTGGTAATGGCATAGCCGATGATAGGTGAAACAGCAATGTAATCCACGGTGTTTCCAAAACTCAGCCCAAGTCCGCCACCGGTTACAATCCGTTCTTTGGCAGGAATTCCCTCCAGGCTATTGTTTTTACCCTGCGCCATTACCTCTGCGGTAACCAGCAAGGTAGCGAAACTTAACAGCAGCAATTTCATTAGGCAGTGGGTTTATTTTTCAACGAACACAAACACATCCTCATTGTCTTTTTTCATCAGGTATTTTTCACGGGCAAATTTTTCGAGCGACTCGCGGTCACCGAACAACTCCTGCTTATCCTGCTCTACTTCGTTTATTTTTTGAATGTAGTACTCCTTTTCGTTTTCCAGCGCCCTTAATTTAGCCGACAGGCGGTAACGCGAAATCAAGTCATTTGAATCCAAAAGCAACATCCAAACAAAAAAAATCAGGCCGGTAATTACATAAAAATTACGGAAGGCCTTTGGCAACCGGTTTAGCATAGCTTAAAAAATGATGACTAAGGTAGTGTTAAAACCGGATATTTCAATATACCACCAACTTCCTGAGTCAGGATCAGAACTTCTTTCCCGGAAAGTAAGCCACTTCGCCCAGTTCTTCTTCAATGCGGATAAGCTGGTTGTACTTGGCCATACGGTCGGAACGGGAGGCTGAGCCTGTTTTAATCTGGCCCGTATTCAGCGCCACCGCTAAATCGGCAATGGTACTGTCTTCCGTTTCGCCCGACCGGTGCGACATCACACTCTTATACCCGTTACGCCTGGCCAGGTTTACCGCATCTATGGTTTCGGTGAGCGATCCGATTTGATTTACCTTAATCAGGATAGCGTTGGCAATACCATCGTCAATACCCTTTTGTAGCCGTTTTACATTGGTAACAAACAAATCATCGCCAACCAGTTGAATTTTGCTGCCTACATTGTCGGTCAATGCCTTCCAGCCCGCCCAGTCGTCCTCGGCCATGCCGTCTTCAAGCGAAATAATCGGGTACTTCTTTACCCAATTGGCCCAGTAGTCGGCCATTTCCAACGGCTTTAACTTTTTGCCTGAAGATTTTTTGAAGTGATAAATCTTGTTTTTGGAGTCGTAAAACTCCGAAGCGGCCGGATCCAGTGCAATAAAAATATCCGATCCGGGTTTAAACCCGGCCTTCTCAATGGCTTTAAGCACCACTTCGATTGCTTCTTCGTTCGATTTCAGGTTGGGAGCAAAGCCACCCTCATCGCCCACGTTGGTTGACAAGCCCTTATCGTGAAGAACTTTTTTTAACGTATGAAAAACTTCTGCACCCATGCGCAGCGCCTCCGAAAACGAATCGGCACCCACGGGCATAACCATGAATTCCTGGAAATCAATGGCATTGTCGGCATGGCTTCCGCCATTGAGAATGTTCATCATGGGCACTGGTAGCGTATTGGCGCTCACCCCACCAATGTATCGGTACAGCGGCATACCGGCTTCCATGGCTGCCGCCCTGGCAATTGCCAGAGACGTTCCCAGGATGGCGTTGGCACCCAGTTTTGATTTATTGGGCGTGCCATCCAGTTCTATCATAATGTTATCCAGCAGGTTCTGTTCAAAAACAGGGAAGCCAACCACTTCGGCAGCAATCTTATTATTCACGTTATCCACTGCCTTGAGCACGCCTTTACCCATGTATTTCTTTTTGTCGCCATCGCGCAACTCAACGGCCTCATGGGTTCCGGTTGAAGCGCCCGAGGGTACGGCTGCACGTCCGTAGGCACCGCTTTCGGTAACAACATCTACTTCGATGGTTGGATTGCCGCGGCTGTCAAGGATCTGCCGGGCATGAATGCTTTCAATTAAACTCATACAACTGGAGAGGGGTTATACTGCAACTTTTACTTTATTTTTTCTGATTAGCGTAACAAATTCATCAAACAGGTAGCGTGAGTCATGCGGCCCTGGAGATGCTTCGGGATGATATTGAACCGAAAACGCCTTCTTGTTTTTAAGGCGAATACCCATGATGGTGTTGTCGTTCAGGTGTAGGTGAGTTACCTCCACTTCGCTGTTTTTTCCGATGTCTTTTTCACTTACGGCAAAGCCATGGTTCTGCGAGGTAATCTCTCCCAGGCCGGTAATCAGGTTTTTCACCGGATGGTTAAGCCCCCGGTGGCCGTGATGCATTTTGTAGGTTGATAAACCGCAGGCAAGCGCCAATAGCTGATGACCCAGACAAATGCCAAATAAGGGTTTATTGGCAGCGAGGATTTTTTTTACGGTGGTAATGGCGTAAGGCATGGCTGAAGGATCACCGGGGCCGTTCGAAATAAAATACCCGTCAGGGTTCCATTGCTCCATGGTTTCAAACGATGTGGAGGCCGGGAATACCTGGATATAACAACCTTGTTTTGCCAGGTTGGTGAGGATGCTTTTTTTAATTCCAACGTCCAGTGCCGCTACCCGGTTCTCGGCCTGGCTGTCTCCGAAAAAGTAAGGTGTACGGGTAGATACTTTCGAGGCAAGCTCAAGACCATCCATGGAGGGTATGTTAAGAATTTCCTTTTTCATCTGCTCCCGTGTAAGGTCGGAGGAGATTAAGGCATTCATTGCTCCTTTGTTGCGAATATGCCTTACCAGCATGCGGGTGTCTACATCGGAGATGCCGGTTATTTTATGCTTTTCAAGATACTGCTGCAGGCTCTCCCGGGCAGTGCTTCTGCTGAACTCATCCGAAAAATCGTTCACTACCAAACCACTTATTTTTGGGGAGCCTGATTCCTGCTCGGAATCTACGGTACCGTAGTTACCAATGTGGGCCGTAGTGTTAACGATAATCTGGCCGTAGTAAGACGGATCGGTATAGATCTCCTGGTAGCCCGTCATGCCCGTATTGAAGCAGATTTCACCGCCCGTTGTTCCCGGGCTGCCAATAAGGTTGCCTTCCAGCAGGAGGCCGTCTTGCAATAAAAGGTGGGCTTTCTTTTTCACGCTAAATCAGGTTTAACAAAAATAACCCTCAAACAAATATCACCGCTCACCACCGGATACTTTTTGACCGGTTTTTTGAAAGGGCAATAAAAAAGGGACTGAACGAAAAGCCCAATCCCTGTACGATACGTTTATCAACACGTTATTTTTTATCCTTTTTATCAGCTTTCTTTTTTGTGGCCTTTTCTTCTGCCTTGTTTTCGGCTGCTGATGCCTCTATGGTTTCTGTTCCGACCTGAGCCTGCTCTTCCTTTTTTGCTTTGGCTCCACGGCCCCTGCGTGTTCTGCTCTTTTTGGCAACAGCTTCTTTGCCGTATAATTCGTTAAAGTCAACCAATTCAATCAGGCACATTTCGGCACTGTCGCCATGCCGTACATCGCCCATTTTAACGATGCGCGTATAACCGCCCTTGCGTTCGGCTATGCGTGAAGCCACTGTACCAAATAATTCGGTAACCGACTCTTTATTTTGCAGGTAGGAAAATACCGTTCTGCGCGAATGGGTTGAATCGGTTTTGGCTTTCGTGAGCAACGGTTCAACGTATTTGCGCAATGCTTTCGCTTTGGCAACGGTAGTGGTAATTCGCTTTTTAAGAATAAGCGAATTAGCCATATTGGAAAGCAAGGCTTTGCGGTGGCTTGCTGTTCTTCCCAGGTGATTTACTTTTTTGCCGTGTCTCATGGTTAATTAATCTTCCTCCAGTTTATACTTGGCCAGGTCCATCCCGAAGGTGAGGCCTTTTTCTGCTACGAGTTGCTCCAGTTCGGCCAGCGATTTCTTTCCGAAGTTTCTGAATTTCATCATATCGGAAATTTCAAGCTGCACCAGGTCGCCAAGGGTTTTCACATCAGCCGCCTTGAGGCAGTTATAGGCCCGTACCGAGAGATCCAAATCGTGAAGCGGTGTTTTAAGCAATTTGCGCATATGCAGCATTTCCTCATCTACCTGTTCTACTTCGGCATCTTTACCGGTTTCGAGTTCCATTGATTTATCAGAGAACAGGGCGAAGTGCTTAATCAAAATGTGAGCAGCACCTTCAAGTGCCTTCTCCGGATGGATTGACCCATCGGTCTGGATATCAAGCACCAGCTTCTCATAGTCGGTTTTCTGTTCCACCCGTGTGTTCTCAACGCTGAACTTCACATTTTTAATGGGCGTGAAAATGGCATCAATGGGAATATACCCGAAAACTTGTTCGGCCGGTTTACTTTCCTCAGCAGGCAGGTAACCCCTTCCTTTATCTATGGTAAGTTCAATTTCAAAGTGAGCGGATTCATCCAGGTTGCAAATTACGTGCTCCGGATTTAATATCTCAAAAGAGGAAGTAAAGCGGGCGATGTCGCCTGCCTTAAACTGTTTTTGCTTTTTTATATTTACGGTGACCTTGTTATCGAAGGCATCACCGGTTTTCTTCAGCCTCACCATTTTAAGGTTCAGGATGATCTCCGCAACGTCTTCGACAACGCCTTCCAGGGTGCTGAACTCATGCAGCACACCGGGAATTTTAATGCCGGTAATGGCATACCCTTCCAGTGAGGACAGCAGGATTCTGCGCAGGGCATTGCCAATGGTAACGCCATAGCCTTTTTCCAGCGGCTTAAAGGTAAACGTGCCGTGAAAATCATCGGCTTTTTCCATCACCACTTTATCGGGTATTTGAAATGCAAGTATTGACATAGGTATCTTCTGATTAAAGGTTAGAATTATTTTGAGTACAATTCAACGATTAACTGCTCGTTGATGTTCTCGGGGATATCCTCGCGGGGAGGGAGGTGGATAAGCTTACCCTCCATTTCGGCACCATCCCACTCCAGCCACGAATACTTTCTGGCGCTCTGCACCGAAAGGCTGTTGGTGATCGCTTCCAGTGATTTTGATTTTTCGCGAACGCCTACCCTATCGCCAGGCCGCAACGTAAATGATGGGATATTGACAATCTCACCATTTACTGTGATGTGTTTATGCAGTACCAACTGCCGTGCTGCCCTTCGGGTAGGAGCAATCCCCATCCGGTAAACGGTGTTATCGAGGCGGGCTTCCAGTAATTGCAGCAGCACTTCCCCGGTTACGCCTTTTTTACGCGAAGCTTTGTCGAACAGCTTGGCAAACTGCCTTTCGAGCAGGCCGTAGATGTATTTGGCCTTCTGCTTCTCGGCTAACTGTGTGGCATATTCCGACTGCTTGCGCTTTTTACCGCGACCGTGCATTCCGGGGGCGTGGTTTTTCTTCTGAAGCGCCTTGTTCTCTCCTAAAACCGGCTCTCCGAATCGCCTGGATATTCTGGCTTTTGGACCTGTGTATCGTGCCATTATATTTTACCTGTTTGTGTTGATTAAACTCTTCTCTTCTTTGGCGGACGGCACCCGTTGTGCGGCAGGGGTGTCATGTCCTTAATTGCAGTAACTTCTATGCCCGCGGTTTGGATAGTGCGAATGGCCGATTCGCGGCCTGCACCGGGACCCTTCACAAAGACCTCTACTTTACGAAGGCCCAGTTCAAAGGCCCGGGTGGCACAATCCTGTGCGGCCATCTGGGCCGCATACGGGGTGTTTTTCTTAGATCCCTTGAACCCCATTTTGCCGGCTGAACTCCAAGTTACCACCTGACCGGTTGAGTTGGTCATGGAAATAACGATGTTGTTAAACGTGGCTTTGATGTGTGCCTGGCCTACTGCTTCTACATTAACCACCCGCTTTTTTGCTTTATCTTTTCTCTTTTCGGTTGACATTATCGTTGTTTGTTAATGTTGCGTTATGGATTACCCTTTCGTTGCCTTTTTCTTGTTGGCTACCGTTTTGCGCTTGCCTTTACGGGTACGGGCATTGTTCTTGGTTGTCTGGCCGCGTACGGGCAAGCCTTTGCGATGGCGCAGGCCGCGGTAGCAGCCAATATCCATCAGTCGCTTGATGCTCAGTTGCACTTCGGAGCGGAGGGACCCCTCTACCCTGTATTGCTCAGAGATGATGGAACGAATGGCATTGGATTCCTCATCGGTCCAGTCTTTTGCCTTCTTGTTCCAATCCACTCCCGCCTGGGTAAGAATTTTCTGTGCTGACCTGCGGCCAATGCCATAAATGTACGTCAGGCTGATTTCGCCTCTTTTGTTATCGGGAATATCGACACCTTGTATCCTTGCCATGTTCTGTTAATTATCGAGGTTATACTTATCCCTGCCGTTGTTTAAAACGGGGGTTCTTTTTGTTAATAACATAGAGCTTACCGTTGCGCCTGATGATTTTACAGTCGGCACTTCGCTTCTTTATGGATGCTTTTACTTTCATTGCGTTCAATTCTATTTATACCTGAATACAATTCTTCCTTTCGTCAAATCATAAGGCGACATTTCCAGCCTCACCTTATCGCCAGGCAACAACCGGATGTAGTTCATCCGCATCTTACCTGAAATATGTGCCAACACTTCGTGTCCGTTTTCCAACTGAACACGAAACATGGCATTTGACAACGCCTCCGTTATCGTTCCATCCTGCTCTATCGACTTTTGCTTCGCCACTTAAACGAATACTTTTCTTCTATATACTGATGTGTTGTTAACACTTCGGTTTTATCCTCTCCAATGGCCACCATATGCTCAAAGTGAGCTGACGGCAACCTGTCGGCTGTGCGTATGGTCCATCCGTCACGTTCCTGCACCACCTTTTTGGTTCCCATATTGATCATGGGTTCAATGGCCAACACCATTCCGGGCACAAGCTTTACCCCTTTGCCCCGCTTTCCAAAATTCGGAACCTCAGGGTCCTCGTGAAGGTTCTTGCCTACACCATGACCCACCAACTCCCTCACCACACCGTATCCAAAACTTTCGACATAGCTTTGTATAGCATGGCTTACGTCACCCATCCGGTTTCCGGCTCTGGCCTGTTCAATACCCCGGAACAATGCCTCATAGGTTCGTTCCAGTAATTGAAGCACTTTTTCATCAGCGCCTTCAAGCGGATAGGTATAGGCCGAGTCGCTGTGATAGCCGCGGTAATACACTCCGCAGTCAACTGAAACAATATCTCCTTCTTTCAGTTCGTAGCTTGAAGGTATGCCATGTACCACCACTTCGTTTACCGAAATGCACAGGGAGGCTGGAAACGATCCGTTGTAATTCTTGAAGGAGGGAACTCCTCCATGATCGCGGATGTATTCTTCGGCCACCTTATCCAGTACTGAAGTTTTGATGCCCGGTTTAATGAGTCCGGCAATTTCACCATGAGCTTTACCCAGTATAAGGGCACCCTCTTTGATGATGCTTATCTCCTCTTCAGACTTTAAGTGAACCATTCAGCACTTAAGCCGCAGCAAATTGAGAACGACCTTTCACACGCCCAGATTTCATCATGCCTTCATAATGCCGCATCAATAAGTAGCTCTCAATCTGCTGTAAAGTGTCGAGGATAACCCCCACCATAATGAGCAGCGAAGTACCACCATAAAACTGGGCAAAATTCTGACCGACACCGGCACGCACGGCAAAAGCCGGCAGCACGGCAACGATCACCAGGAACAACGCACCCGGAAGTGTGATTCTTGATAATACGGTATCTATAAATTCAGCGGTTTGTTTGCCGGGCTTAATACCGGGTATAAAACCACCGTTTCGTTTCAGGTTATCGGCTATGTCGTTCGAATTAATGGTGATGGCCGTATAGAAAAAGGTAAACACCAGAATCAACGAGCCGAAAAGCAGGTTGTACTGCCAACTGGTAAAATCGGAAAACGTAGAGCCAATGTAGGCCCCAATGTCGCTGTCGCGCCAGAAACCCGCCAGCAAAGCCGGGATAAACATTAATGCCTGCGCAAAGATGATGGGCATTACCCCTGCTGAGTTTAGCTTAAGAGGAATAAAATCGCGCTTGCCGCCATACAGTTTATTTCCGATAACCTGTTTGGCGTACTGAATGGGAATTCTGCGGGTAGCCTGGGTAAGCATGATAACACCCATCACCACAAAGAACAATGCAAGTAATTCAATAATGAATAACAAGGCTCCCTGCATGCCCCGGTTGTTAACAGCTTCGTCAATGATGGCTCCAGGAAACCGCGAAACAATGCCAATCATGATCAACATGGAAATGCCGTTACCAATACCTTTATCAGTAATGCGCTCACCAAGCCACATGCAGAACATGGTACCGGCTATCAGAATGGTGATGGAAGAGAAGTAGAAGAAGAAACCCGGATTGGTGATGGCTTCTACTGGTATTGTGCCGCGGATGTATCCATACGACTGGAAGCCGGTAATAAAAATGGTCAGTACGCGCGTCATTTGGTTTAATCGCTTCCGGCCGGAGTCGCCTTCTTTCTGCAATTTCTGAAAATAGGGTACCGCAAAGGTCAAGAGTTGTACAATAATAGAAGCGGATATATAGGGCATAATGCCCAGCGCAAAAATTGAAGCCCGGCTGAAGGAACCACCGAGAAACGTATTGAGCAGATCAAAAATACCTCCTGAAGCCACATTGCCTGCCAGCACTACCGGATCAATGCCCGGCAACACAATGAACGAGCCGAGCCTGAAAATAATCAGGAATCCGATCGTGTTCAGAATGCGAACCCGAAGGTCTTCAATCGAAAAAATGTTCCGTATGGTGGTAATGAATCGCTTCATTATTGGATCTTGGTTGTTGAGCCTCCCGCTTTTTCAATTGCCTTAACTGCTTTCTCTGAAAAAGCATGAGCCTGCACATTAACTTTAGCTTTCAGTTCGCCACGGCCCAGCACTTTTACTTTGTCGTGTTTGCCGACAATTCCGTTGTCAATCAGAAATTGCAGGCTGATGTCGCTGGTCTTCACTGCCAGGTTTTCAAGAACATCCAGGTTAACCGGCTTGAAGTACTCCTTGTTATTGTTTTTAAAGCCAAACTTGGGCACCCGTCTTTGCAGAGGCATTTGCCCGCCCTCAAAGCCGAATTTCTTTGAATAGCCCGACCTTGATTTGGCTCCTTTGTGGCCACGTCCTGCTGTGGTTCCACCCGAGCCCTGTCCGCGGCCCAAGCGCTTATTGGTCTTCACTGACCCTTCTGCCGGTTTAAGCGTGTGCAATTTCATTTTATAATTCCTTTACAGTAACCAAGTGATTAACTTTTTGAATCATCCCGGCAATTTGCGGGGTTAGATCCAATTCAACACTTTTATTAAGGCGGCCAAGTCCCAATGCACGCAGCGTGCGCTGCTGGGTTTCCGGGCGCTTAATGTCGCTTCTGGATTGTGTGATTTTTACCTTGCCCATGAGTTAACCGTTAAAAACTTTTGATAATGACACACCGCGGTTTTTGGCTATAGTAAACGGATCGCGCATGCTGGTCAGCGCCTTAAACGTAGCTTTAACCACGTTGTGGGGATTGGAAGATCCTTTTGACTTTGCCAGTACGTTGTGCACGCCAGCACTTTCCAGCACGGCCCGCATGGCACCACCGGCAATTACACCGGTACCCGGAGATGCCGGCTTCAGTAACACCAGGCCTCCTCCGAACTTGCCGATTGCCTCATGGGGCACGGTTCCTTTCGAAATAGGAACTTTAACCAGATGTTTTTTAGCATCGTCAATGCCCTTGGTTATCGCATCGGTTACTTCATTGGCCTTTCCAAGACCGTACCCTACCACACCGTTCCCGTCTCCTACCACAACAATGGCGGCAAAACTGAACCTGCGACCGCCCTTCACCACTTTGGCTACACGTTCAATGGCTACTACCCGTTCTTTCAGATCAATTTCACTTGCCTTTACCGTACTGATGTTGCTTACTGACATATCGCTTTCGTCTAAAGTGTTAGAATTTCAACCCCCCTTCACGTGCCCCTTCGGCAAATGCCTTTACGTTTCCATGATACAGGTAACCGTTTCGGTCAAACACAACGTTGGTAATGCCGGCAGCCATAGCTTTTTCAGCAATCTTTTTACCGGCATTTTTTGAGTTGGTAATGTTCAGCCTGGCTTTATCGCCCAGTTCACGGGTAGAAACCGATGTTAGGGTTACTCCTTTGCTGTCGTCAATAACCTGGGCATAGATACCGGTATTGCTTCTGAATACCGTTAGCCGGGGACGCTCAGCAGTACCTGTAATTTTCTTGCGGACCCCCATTTTAATCCGTGCCCGCCTTGCTGTGTTCTTTCCTGCCATATTTAAGCTGTTTACTCTTGCCTCCTAATTATTTAGCGGCCGCTTTACCTGCTTTTCTGCGTACGTATTCACCCACAAACCGGATACCCTTTCCTTTGTACGGCTCTACTTTGCGCAGCGATTTAATCTTAGCTGCAACCTGACCCACCAGTTGTTTATCAATTCCTTCAAGGGTTATGGTGGGGTTACCGCCTTTTTCCTGTGTAGCCTGAACTTTAACTTCCTGCGGAACGGCCAGAAAGATGTTGTGGGAATATCCTAAACTCAACTCCAGTACATTAGACTGGGCAGTGGCCTTAAAGCCTACTCCGACCAGTTCCAGTTGTTGCTTATATCCGTTTTTTACGCCTTCAACCATGTTGGCAATTAACGCTCTGTACAAACCATGCATGGCCTTATGACGCTTTTGCTCTGTGGGGCGCTTAACAATAATCTGATTGTCTTCTTGTTTGATGGTAAAATCCGGATCAATAACCTGGGAAAGTTCGCCTTTCGGGCCCTTTACGGTTACCTTATGGTTTTCTTTCGAAAAGGTGATGGTAATTCCTGCAGGGAGGTTAATGGGTTGTCTTCCTATACGCGACATAACTTCAACTCTTTTAATAAACGTAACATAAAACTTCACCTCCCACATTCATTTTGCGCGCTTCCTTATCGGTTATTACGCCCTTGGATGTGGAGAGTATGGCTACGCCCAAACCGTTCATAACACGTGGCAACCGGTGGGTGCCAACATACTTCCGGAGCCCTGGAGTACTTACACGCTCCAGTTTCGAAATGGCCGACTCTCGGGTTTCGGGATTATACTTTAGGGCTATTTTAATGATGCCCTGGTTGGCCAATCCATCCTCAAACTTGTAGTTAAGGATATAGCCTTTATCAAATAACACTTTGGTTATTTCTTTCTTCAGGTTTGACGCAGGAATTTCCACCACCTTGTGGTTAGCCTTAATGGCATTGCGCAACCGGGTTAAATAATCTGAAATAGGGTCAGTCATGTTTCTATTTCTTAGTCTTAAACGCTTTAAATAAAGCAGCCCGTTTTTAACGGGCTGCAAAGATACCTAACAATTTCTGTTATCCAAACTGTTACCTGGTTTCGCCCCGCTGCCTGCCGGGGGACCTTGGTACTCAGCAACCTAATCAATATGTCGTGCCGGTTATTACCAGCTTGCTTTGGTCAAACCCGGGATTTTTCCGGCTGAAGCCATTTCGCGGAAAACGTTACGGCATACGCCAAACTTTCCCACGTATCCTTTAGGGCGGCCGGTAAGCTTACACCGGTTTTTTAACCGTACTGGTGAGGCGTTGCGCGGCAACTTATCAAGGGCCAGGTAATCACCAGCCTCTTTTAAGCTTTTGCGCTTAGCCGCATACCGAGCCACCAGTTTTTCCCTTTTTGTTTGCCTTGCTATTACAGATAGTTTCGCCATTTGTTCATTAGTTTTTGTTGGCAAACGGCATCCCGAATGCTTTCAGGAGCTCGTAGCTTTCTTCGTCTGTCTTGGCAGTGGTAACGAACGTAATGTCCATACCGCTGATTTTATTTACCTTATCAATAGAAATCTCTGGGAAGATGATTTGCTCCTTCACCCCGAGCGTGTAGTTGCCTCGCCCGTCAAAGCCCCGGGGATTTACTCCGCGAAAGTCGCGCACGCGCGGCAGGGCAATGTTCATCAGGCGGTCCATGAACTCATACATTCGGTCACCGCGCAGGGTAACCCGTACGCCAATGGGCATATCTTCGCGCAATTTGAAATTGGAAATTGCTTTTTTTGACTTCGTTGCGACAGCCTTCTGACCGGTAATGGCTGTAATTTCTTCTACAGCAACGTCAATCAACTTTTTGTCTGTTACGGCAACGCCCATGCCTTTGTTGATGCAGATCTTATCAATTTTAGGCACCTGCATAACCGATTTGTACTGGAACTTTGTTTTTAATGCCGGTACAATTTCCTTCTGATACTTTTCTTTTAATCTTGGAGTAGCCATCACTTTATAAATTCTCCTGTTGTTTTTGCATAACGTTGTAGCTTCCCTTTTTCGTTCAATTTACGGCCCACCCGGGTAGGCTTGCCGCTTGCCGGGTCAATCAGCATCAGGTTGCTGATGTGTATGGAACCCTCTGTTTTCTTGATGCCGCCTTCAGGCTTTCCGGCTGAGGGTTTCTCGTGCTTGGTAACCAGGTTAATCCCCTCAACAATTGCCCGGTTTTTTGTTAGCCAAACCTCCAATACTTTACCGGTTTTACCTTTATCATCACCGGCAATAACCTTTACGGTATCGCCTTTGCGGATGTGAAGTTTAGGTTGTTTGTTATAATTTCTTTTCATCGCTTAAATCACTTCAGGTGCCAACGACACGATTTTCATAAATTGTTTTTCGCGGAGTTCGCGGGCCACCGGTCCGAAAATACGGGTGCCACGCGGCTCATCCTGGTTATTGAGCAGTACGGCTGCATTGTCTTCAAACCGAATATACGAACCGTCTTTCCTTCGGATTTCCTTGGTGGTGCGTACCACCACAGCCTTCGAAACCGTACCTTTTTTTACCTGGCTGGTCGGCATGGCCGATTTTACCGTTACAACAATTTTGTCTCCAACGGAAGCATAGCGCCTTTTGCTGCCGCCTAACACGTGCATACACAATACCTCTTTTGCTCCGCTGTTATCGGCTACCGTTAGTCTGGTTTCGGTGCGTATCATATTATTTTGCTTTTTCTACTATCTCAACTAATCTCCAGCGTTTTTTCTTGCTCAGTGGGCGCGTTTCCATAATGCGCACGGTGTCACCAATTCCGGCTTCATTTTTCTCATCATGCGCCATGAACTTGGTGGTTTTATGAACAAACTTTTCATAGATAGGGTGTTTTACCTTACGGTCAACGGCAACCGTAATGCTTTTCTGCATTTTGTTGCTCACCACAATACCTACCCGTTCTTTTCTCAGTTTCCTTTCCATCGGAATTATTTTTGAATTTCTTTAGCTCGAAGTTCGGTTTTTAGGCGGGCGATAAGCCTGCGGGTTTGTTTAATCCGCATCGGGTTTTCGATGGCCGACACCTGGTGCGCGAACTTCAACTTTCTGAGCGCCTCTTTCTCGCTGGCAATTTTTTCAGTGAGTTCCGGTACGCTTAAAGCTTTAATCTCTGTATTCTTCATGGCTACTGACCCTCAACGTAATCTCTGCGAATAGTAAATTTTGTTTTAATCGGCAGTTTGCCTTCCGCCAGTCGCAATGCTTCCCGTGCCGTGGCCACACTTACTCCACCGGCTTCAAATAAGATGGTACCGGGCTTCACAACGGCTACCCAGTATTCGGGTGCACCTTTACCTTTACCCATCCTTACTTCAGCCGGCTTTTTGGTAATGGGCTTGTCGGGGAAGATCCGGATCCAAACCTGGCCTTCGCGCTTCATAGCCCGCGTAACGGCCACACGGGCAGCTTCCAACTGGCGGGAGGTAATCCATCCCCCCTCCAGGCATTTCAGGCCGAAAGAACCAAAGGCAATGGTATGTCCCCGGGTAGCCATTCCCTTCACCCGGCCTTTTTGCATCTTTCTGAACTTGGTACGTTTAGGTTGCAGCATGTCTCAATTCTATTACTGTGTTCGTATCACTATTCGCTTTTACCGTTTTGTTCTTCGATCGCCCCCACGTTCTCCGCCACGGCCCTCGCCTCTTCTCCTGCCGCCCCGCTCCGCAGCACTTCCGCGCTGGCCACCCGGTGTCGTGGTCGTGTTGCTTACAATACCCACATTGGGTGAAAGATCACGTTTTCCGTAAACCTCCCCTTTGAAAATCCATACCTTAATGCCAATCTTTCCGTAAACCGTTTGTGCTTCTGAAATGGCGTAATCAATATCGGCACGGAGGGTGTGGAGCGGAATACGACCCTCTTTGTATTGTTCGGTGCGCGCCATATCGGCACCGGCCAAGCGGCCCGACACCTTAATCTTAATGCCTTCGGCACCAACCCGTATGGCGGAAGCAATGGCTTGCTTCATGGCACGCTTGTAGGAAATACGGGCTTCAATTTGCTGAGCAATTGACTCGCCAACCAGTTTGGCATCCAGTTCAGGACGCTTTATTTCATAAATGTTTATCTGAACGTCTTTGCCGGTTAACTTCTTCAACTCTTCTTTAATCTTATCTACTTCGGTGCCGCCTTTACCGATAACTACACCAGGCCGTGCCGTATGAATGGTAAGGGTAATACGCTTTAAGGTTCGCTCAATAACAATCTTCGCAATACCACCTTTGGGAATACGGGCTTCGATGTATTCTCTTATCTTCTGGTCTTCAACCAGTTTTTCAGAGAATGTATTTCCGCCATACCAGTTGGAATCCCACCCTCTGATGATGCCCAGACGCAGTCCGATTGGATTTATCTTCTGTCCCATTATTCCTTTGTTTCTTTTATGGTTGTTTCAGATTCGGCTGATTTTTTCATGCTGTCGATTACCAGGGTTACGTGGTTAGAGCGCTTGCGTATGCGGTGGGCTCTTCCCTGGGGTGCCGGCCGCAGCCGTTTCAGTATGCGGCCGCCATCTACCCATATTTCTTTAACGTACAAGTCGGCTTCTTCCAGTTTGGCATCCTGATTTTTTGCTCCCCAGTTGGAGATTGCTGAAAGGAGGAGTTTCTCCAGTTTAGGCGACCCTGCTTTCGGCTCATATTTCAATATGGTAAGCGCTTTGCTCACCCGCTCACCGCGGATAAGGTCGGCCACCAGTCTCATTTTGCGTGGGGATGTGGGTAAATTTTTCAATTTGGCAACCACGGGGCCGGTTTTCGCGGCTTCCTTTTTGGCATCGCGCTTTTCGCGTTTTGCAACGGATCGTTTTGTTTTCTTGTCAGTTGTTTCCATGACTACTTAGCTGCTGAAGTACCCTCATCTTTTCTGTTGCCTGAATGCCCGCGGAAGGTGCGAGTGGGAGCAAATTCACCCAACTTATGGCCTACCATGTTTTCGGTCACATAAACGGGTATAAACTTATTGCCATTGTGTACGGCAAAGGTATGACCAATCAGTTCCGGAACGATGGTTGACCTTCTCGACCAGGTTTTTATTACCGATTTCTTCCCAGACTTTTCGGTTGCCTCCACTTTCTTCAGCAACCGAAAGTCACAATACGGCCCTTTTTTTACTGAACGTCCCATTTATTTTTTCCTCCTTGATATGATTAGACGATCGGAATATTTTTTCGGATGGCGCGTCTTCTTGCCTTTGGCATACAACCCTTTTCTCGATCGCGGATGTCCGCCCGAAGCGCGACCCTCGCCACCTCCCATGGGGTGGTCAACCGGGTTCATGGATACACCCCGGTTGCGTGGCCTTCTTCCGCGCCACCGGGTACGGCCGGCCTTACCCACACTTTCGTTCATGTGGTCGGGGTTGGAGACCGCTCCAACGGTTGCCATACAAACTTCCATCACGTTACGCATCTCACCTGAAGGCATCTTAAGGGTAGCCAATCCGTTTTCGCGTGCAAGCAGTTGAACGAACGTTCCAGCGCTTCGCGCAATGGCTCCGCCTTTTCCGGGTTTTAATTCCACGTTGTGCACAATGGTACCCAACGGAATCTTTGATAGCGGAAGTGCATTGCCCACCTCAGGCGCTACATCAGCCCCGGAAACAACCTGCTGCCCTGCTTTTAGCCCATCCGGTGCAAGAATGTACGACTTGGCACCATCGGCATAATACAATAATGCTACGCGTGCGGAACGGGTGGGATCATATTCGATGGATTTTACCGTTGCCGGTACACCTTCCTTATCCCGTTTAAAATCAATTATCCTTAATTTCTGCTTATGACCACCGCCTATGTAGCGCATGGTCATCCTGCCGTTGTTGTTCCGGCCACCGGTTTTTTTACGGGTCACCACCAATGACTTCTCAGGTGTTGATGAGGTGATGTCATCAAAAGTAGGAGCGAGCCTGTGACGCGTTCCCGGAGTTACTGGTCTTAATTTCTTCAACGCCATCGGTCAATTCATTATACGTTGCTGTAAAAATCAATTACTTCGCCACTGGCCAAGGTAACAATGGCCTTTTTATAGTTCGGCTTGCGACCTTCCAGTATGCCGGTTTTGGTATAGCGCGACTTGCGCTTGCCCATTACCCGTATGGTGTTAACTTTTTCAACAGTAACTCCATATTGCTTTTCAACGGCATGCTTTATCTCTACTTTATTGGCATCAATAGCCACAATAAAACCGTACTTGCCCTTTTCGTTGAGGGCAGAGACTTTCTCAGTGACCAGGGGTTTCTTTAGTACGCTCATTGCTCTTTAGTTAACAGGCTTTCTACCTTACTTACTGAACTCTCCACAAAAATCAGGTTATCGGCATTCATCAAATCGTACGTGTTAATTTGATCGGCTGTGGTAATTTTTGCCTGCTTAACGTTTCGCCCCGATAGCAGGATGTTTTTGTTTACTTCGGGCAATACCAGCAGGGTTTTTTTGTTGGTCAGCGATAGAGCTGACAGGAAGTTGATAAACTGTTTTGTTTTTGGCGTTTCAAAAGTAAAATCTTCCAGCACGGAAATGGCATTCTCTTTTGCTTTATAGGTAAGTGCTGATTTACGCGCCAAATCCTTTACTTTTTTGTTCAGTTTGAACGAATAATCGCGGGGAACCGGGCCAAATACGCGGCCGCCACCTTTAAACTGAGGGTTTTTAATGTTACCGGCACGTGCTCCGCCCGTTCCTTTTTGCTTTTTGATTTTCTTTGACGAACCGGCTATTTCATTACGCTGCTTCGACTTGTGGGTTCCCTGGCGCTTGTTTGCCAGGATGCTTTTTACATCAAGATAAATGGCGTGGTCGTTCGGCTCAATGCCAAAGACGGATTCAGGAAGTGAAACCTTCTTTTTGGTTTTCTCACCGGTATAGGTTAAAACTGCTACTTCCATCACTTCTGCAGGATTACGGTTGAATTTTTTGCTCCTGGCACCGAGCCGCTTACTACAATCAGGTTCTGATCGGCCATGATCTTCACTACTTTAAGGTTGGTAAGTTTTACCCGATCGTTGCCCATGCGGCCTGGCAGGCGCTTTCCTTTAATTACTCGCGATGCAAACGAGGCGTTACCCATAGAACCGGGAGCACGCAAGCGGTTGTGCTGGCCGTGGGTAGCCTCGCCAACTCCACCAAAGCCATGGCGCTTCACCACGCCCTGGAAACCGCGGCCTTTTGACGTGCCCACGGCATCCACAAAGTCGCCCTCCTGAAAAACATCCTGAACACGGATTTCCCTACCGAGTTCTACGATGCCTTCAAACTCCTTCCTGAAATCGCGAAACTCAACAACGTGGCGTTTCGGGGTGGTATTTGCCTTTTTGAAATGGCCGAGAAGAGCCTTGGTGGTATTCTTTTCTTTTTTATTTCCAAAGGCCAGTTGAACAGCTCGGTATCCGTCTGTTTCTTCATTTTTTACTTGGGTGACTACGCAGGGACCGGCTTCGATAACCGTACAGGCGATATTCTCACCCTGCGGGCCATACACACTGGTCATTCCTACTTTTCGTCCTATAATTCCAGGCATGGTTAAAACCTTTTAATGCTTGTTTTTCAGGATTTTGCGCCATTTTGACGCAAAAAGGACTGCAAAGATAGGAGATAAAGGGTAGTTAGCAAACCGGCCTTTCAAATTTTTTGGGTAACGGAACGCCCGCTTTACATCGAAACTAAACCAGATGGTTTTTTACTTATCATTGAACGCTGAATCAATAATGCGTTACCCCTGGCTGTTTCTGGTTCTGATCCTGCTTGTGCTATTCCTTCTAAACCTTTCGTTGGGAAGTGTGGCCATTCCTCCCGGTGAAATATTAACCATTTTGCTGGGCCGCACGCCCTCAGAGGCCGTGTTGAAAGATATTGTACTTGATTTCAGGTTGTCAAAAAGCCTTACCTGTATTTTGGCCGGCAGCGCCCTATCGGTAAGTGGGCTGCTGATGCAAACACTCTTTCGCAATCCGTTGGCGGGCCCTGATGTTCTGGGACTAAGTTCTGGCGCCAGCCTATTTGTGGCCATTACGGTAATGACGGGCACCTCTGTTTTTGGCAGCGGCCCTTCTGCCATTGTGCTGGCTGCTTGTGTGGGATGTGCCGCCATTTTTATGGTTATGTTAGCCGTTGCGCAACAACTCAAGGATAATGCAGCCCTGCTTATTGTAGGGCTAATGGTTGGTGCCGGTACCTCTTCACTGGTGAGCGTGCTTCAATTCATCAGCAGGGCCGAAGACCAGCAGTACTACCTGGTTTGGACATTTGGAAGCATGGGCAGCCTCAACTGGAATGAGGTAGCTATCCTTACTGTTGCAACTGGTGTTGGAGTTATCCTGGCATTTATTCTGATAAAACCACTAAACGCCTGGTTGCTGGGCGATAACTATGCCAAAAGCCTGGGTATTAACCCGCCTAAATCAAGGCTACTCATTATTATTAGTACCTGCACTTTAACAGGAGCGGTAACCGCCTTGTGCGGGCCTGTCGCGTTTGTTGGGCTGGCGGTACCCCATGTAACAAGAATTTTTATAAAATCCAGCAGCCATAAAAGTCTTATTCCGGGTGTTATCCTGATGGGCGCTTCATTTATGTTGGCCTGCGACAGTATTTCACAAGTACCGGGAATGGCTATGATATTACCGATTAATGCAATAACTGCCCTGGTGGGCGCACCCGTGGTGATTTGGGTGATTATCCGCGCAAAGAAAATATGGGTTTAACCATGATGTCACACCACGTTCCCCTGCTTTCGACTACCGCCCTGGATGTGGGATTTGCCACTGCTTCTGAAATGCCGTTGTTCCAAAACCTGAACCTTACCCTCCATCCGGGAAAATTGATTTGTTTTATGGGACCGAACGGTGTAGGAAAATCAACCCTAATCCGCACCCTTGCCGGTTTGCAAAAACCGCTTAGGGGAACGGTTTCTATTCACCCTGATAAAACTACCGAACACGCCATTGCCCTTGTGCTTACCGATAAACTTGCCAGCAGCAACATGACCGCCCTGGAGTTGGTTACTTATGGCCGCTACCCTTACCTCGATTGGAATATCCGCTTAAGCAACACCGACCGCACCATTATTAACCAGGCGATGGAAGCTACACGCGTTGCGCACCTGCAAAATAAAAAACTGCATGAGTTAAGTGATGGGCAATTGCAGATGGTGCTCATTGCCAGGGCCCTTGCCCAGGAAACTCCCATATTGTTACTGGATGAACCCACCGCTCACCTTGACCTGAACAACCGCGTAGAGATCATGAATCTTCTTCGGAAAACCGCACGCGAAAAAAACAAGGCCATATTAGTGGCTACCCACGAACTCGATCTGGCATTGCAAACGGCCGATTGGATTTGGCTTGCCGGTGAAAACAGGAGTCTTTTAAACGGCATTCCAGAGGATCTGGTGCTTAACGGATCTTTTGATACCATCTTTCAACTTAAAGGTTTTGATTTAAAAACCGGGAAAGTGCAACACGAAGCTTATCGGGAATCTTCGGTTAGGCTGGAGGGTGAAGGGCCCGAATACCTGTGGACAAAAAATGCCTTGGAACGAAACGGGTTTATGGTTTCCGTTCATGGCTCGGTTCGAATCAGCATAAACAAGGAAGAAAGCAACATTACCTGGACGGTGAACCACGAAAGGCGGTGCAAGTCAATTGCCGAGCTTGTATCCAGCCTTGCGGGCTCCGGGAAAAATACTGAGCATCCATGACACATGCGATGCATGCCGCAAGCATACATCGAATATCAAACGTTTGCACGAATAACTTCATTTCACTTCCTCTCTAAAACTTACCGTTTTTGTACTTTGGCGTTTTGCATACATGTTATGATTCAGCTAAACGAACTTTTTCCTTATCCCATTGCCAAAAAATATGCGAAACCCGTAGCCTACTTCTCCATGGAGTTTGCCATTGACCAGCCCCTGAAAATTTATTCAGGCGGCCTTGGCTTTCTGGCCGGTTCGCACATGCGCAGTGCGTATGAACTAAAACAAAACATAATAGGCATCGGCATTTTGTGGAAGAAGGGGTACTACGACCAGGAACGCAACGAAGATCAGACTATGCGCGTGAGTTTTCGCAATAAAGATTATTCTTTCCTTACCGACAGCGGTATCTTGTTTCCCATTACCATTCATGGTTCGCGTGTTTTTGTGAAGGCCTTTTTGCTTAAGCCCGAAGTATTTAAAACCGCCCCGGTCTTCTTACTTACAACCGATATTGAAGAAAACGACCACCTTGCCCAAACCATCAGCCACCGGTTGTATGATCCGAACGAAACCACCCGTGTTGCACAATCTATTTTGCTGGGCATCGGAGGTGCAAAATTGCTTGAAATACTGGGCCGCGACACCGACATCTACCACATGATCGAGGGGCACTCCTTACCGCTGTGTTTTTACCTGCTCGACAAGTTCAAGGATATTCAGGAGGTACGGAAACGCGTGGTCTTCACTACCCATACACCGGAAAAAGCCGGCAATGAAGAACACAACATCCCGTTGCTGGAAAGCATGAGTTTTTTCAACGGACTTACCCCGCAGGAGGTTGACGCCTATGTTTATCCGGAAAACGGAACCCTGAACTACACCCTAACCGCCTTACGCATTGCAAAAAAAGCAAACGGTGTTTCAAAGCTGCACGGTGAAGTAGCGCGAAAAATGTGGGAACCTTTTAAGGGCATTTGCGAAATAACCGCCATTACCAATGCACAAAATAAAGCCTACTGGCACGATTCCATGCTTGATAAAGCACTGGCAAAAGGCGATGACAAAAAACTCCTGGCACGAAAGAAAATGCTGAAACGAAAACTGTTCCGCGTGGTGGCCAACCAAACCGGAAAACTATTCGATGAAAACGTACTGACCATTGTGTGGGCCCGGAGATTTGCCGGCTATAAGCGGGCTAACCTGTTGTTACGCGATTTTAACCGCTTTAAGTCACTGATAAACAACAAGGAATTTCCCATTCAGGTTATTTGGGCCGGCAAACCTTACCCTGAAGACTATACGGCCATCAACTTATTCAATGAAATTTTCTGGAAAACAAAGCCCTTCAGAAACTGCACCGTGCTCACGGGTTACGAACTGTGGCTTTCCGGGCACCTGAAACGCGGATCCGATGTTTGGCTGAACAACCCCCGGATTTATCACGAAGCATCGGGAACTTCAGGTATGACAGCTGCCATGAACGGTTCGGTGAACGTTTCCATACCCGATGGCTGGGTGCCTGAATTTGCCAAACACGGTAAAAACTGCTTCATTGTCAAACCGGCTTCCGATGATTTACCTCAGGATGAGAAAGATAAACAGGAAGCCAATCATCTGTACGATTTGCTGGAAAACGAAGTCATTCCGCTTTATTACAAACAACCCGCAAAGTGGCTCAGGATTGTTAAGGCTGGAATGAACGATGTGCTGCCTTACTTTGATTCGGCACGCATGGCCGATGAATACTATGAGAAATTATACAACTAATGCCCGCACCATTTATTTTTTTGCTTCGGCTTTCTTCTCCCGATAGAAATTCAGTGAAACCGAATTGACGCAATACCGCTTTCCGGTTGGCGTTGGTCCGTCATCAAACACATGACCCAGGTGCGAACCGCAGTTGGCGCACATAATCTCCGTACGCTCCCATCCGTAAGCCCGATCAACCTGGTACTTGATTTTTCCACCTTCGATAGCCCGGTCAAAACTGGGCCAGCCGCAGTCACTGTCAAACTTCATATCCGAAGTAAACAGTTCGGCATCGCAGGCCGCGCAGGTGTAAATGCCCTTTTCGTTCAGTTTATAATATTTACCGGTAAAGGGCCTTTCTGTACCCTTCTCACGAAGGATGTGATATTGTTCGGGAGTTAGTGTTTTTTTCCATTCCTCCTCAGTTTTAAACACTTTCTGCTCGGCAACCACCGGTTTTTCCTTTTCAATAATCCTGGATTTCATGTCTTG
>CAYNIH010000005.1:0-14445 GCA_964397115.1 uncultured Roseivirgaceae bacterium
GCCGGTTCATATTTATTCTTCTGCGTGTTCTCTTACCTCACCTTGAAAATCGTAACGCTTCAACTGGAACAGGCTTTTGATACAACGCTTAAGACATCCCTGGAAAAGATTCATCGAATCGTTTTACAATTCATCCGCCTTCAGGAAAAAGCCGCATTATTTATTTATCCCTTTAGCATAACAGCGGGATTTATGATGGGACTTTCCGCGGGCAACAATTTCGATGAAGATATCCAGGATCCGACAACGTTGATTATTCTGGCCATTTCCATTGCCGTGCTTACCCCAGCCTGTTACTTTCTGGCAAAATGGATGTACAAGGTCTCTTATGATAAATACCTTGATCAGTTAAAAAAGCTGATCGATGAAATGGATAATCCATACTAGGATACTTACACCAATGTTTTCTTTTTAAGTAGTTGCTCACCATATACTTTAACTCAGATAAAGGGGGCGCTATACCCACCGGAGATAAACCCCGGCAATGAACACGCCAGGATGAGTCGCTTTACGGTCTTGCTTCTCCTGTCTTATGTCTACTATCTTGCTACTTGCCACTATTGGCTACCTTTGACCGATGAAGAAACTTAAACTCAAAGAGTTGGGACGGTTATCCGTTGACCAGTTTAAAGAGGCTGAAAAAATCCCGGTGTGCATCCTGCTTGATAATGTGCGCAGCCTGCACAATGTCGGCTCGGTTTTTCGTACTGCCGATGCCTTTCGGGTTGAAAAAATCGTTCTGACCGGCATTACCGGAACACCCCCTCACCGCGAAATTCATAAAACCGCGTTGGGCGCCACCGAGTCGGTAAATTGGGAATATGTTGAAAAGCCCGAACAGGCCGTACAGCAACTTAAAAACTCGGGCTATGCCATTGTGGTGGTTGAACAAACCGATGCCAGTATTCCGCTTCAGCAATTCACACCCAGGAAAGACCCAAAACTTTGCCTGGTATTTGGTAATGAAATAAATGGGGTGAGCGATGCCGTAATTGACCTGGCCGATCTGGCCCTCGAAATTCCTCAATCGGGCACCAAACATTCGCTGAATGTTTCGGTTTGCATCGGGGTTGTCCTTTGGGAATTATATAAATCAATTTATATTCCCAGATAGGTAAGAGGATACTATTTCAAATGCCCTCATTCAACGCCATATATCAAAAATTCAGGTCAAGTTTTGAAAAGGCCACCTATAGTACCCAGATTATCTTATTAATTAGTTCGTTTGGCGCCTTAAGAATAGTCATTGCAATTATCATTGATTTAATAGGGCCCATTCGACCGCTCGAACTGATGGTTGACATTGCGTTACTCATCATCTTCCTTAGCGTTTGTATTCTCTTGGTCAAGAAACCCCTTATCCAATACCTTCCGCTGATAGTCGGAGTTTTTTTTGCCATTTTGATCAATTTGAATTTTGCAAACTTTAAAGGCGTTGAGGGCTCCAGTAAATTTAATTTTTATGGCGGCCTCTATCTGTTGATTATGATGTATGAAGGATGGCGCCTTCGGTTCATACTGGTTTTTTATTTCCTCCTGGCCACTTTTATTATTTGTGCAAACTATTTTTCTCCTGAATTATTAAGTAGCTTGATATTAACAGATGAAGTACAGCCTTATGACTTCATTTTTATTGCTCTTGCCATTTCCCTATTTACATTCTACCTGAGGGGAATTACCGAAAATGCTAATCGGCAATTAGAGGGGCTGGGAAAAACCCTGAACGAAAAGGTAAGGGAGGCCAAGAAACAGAACGCGGACTTAATCAAGCAATCGGCTGAATTAAAAGCCGCTCAAAACAATCTGGAAAACGAAGTATCATACCGAACCCTTCAACTCCAAAACAAAAACGAACGAATAGAAAATTACATTCATTTGAATACCGTGAAATTAGTGGAAGAAATCGGATATATTCGAAATGCACTCACAAGTATTCAAGCCGACACACAATTAAAACAACTTCTGAAAATATCTGTCAGCGAATTACTTGATGTTTCTGCAAAAATTAATGACACAATAAAGAAAGAGAACCGCTTGCTGAGAGAAAAACTGGAGTCAAGTCATGGCGAATCAAACTGAAAAGCAGTTACTTCATTTTTCACTGATACTCGGCATTGGCTATCAACTCTATCAGTCCGTATCCTCATTATGGACCGCAACGGCCATTCAAACAACAATATTTAACATTATCGTTAGTCTGTTTTTCCTTTTCTTATTAATTCAATTAAATAAAACGAAAGCCTTTCCCACTATCGCGTTAACACTTCACCTCATGCTATTGGGAGCGTTCTACTTCTTTTGGCTTCGGTACGGTGGGTTTGCAGGCACTGTACCCCTATTTCTATGCAATTATTTCGGATTTATTATTGCCACTTCAAGTGGTCTGTATCGAGCTATAGCTATTGGGACATACGCTGTTTTCACCGGGGCTCTGTTATATTTCCCTTCGATACTTGCCGCTGAAAACTCATTCAATCGCAACGCTATTCCTCTTCATCAAAAATCAATTGATTTCTTAATCGTTGCCGCAATGACTATGGCATTTATTCTGTTCTTAAAAAACAAATACATTTCATACCGGAAACAAATACGCATCCGTAATATCCAACTCATGCGCATTGCCAACACATTGCAGCAGCAAAATGAGGAGCTAAAATCTCAGCAGGAAGAGATACAGGCAATTAATGACAACCTCGAAGATATCATTACAGAACGTACGAAATCCATTGAACAAAAAAGTAACTTGCTTTCAGAATTTGCCTTTATTAATGCCCATCTTCTTCGTGGACCTTTGTGCCGTATCATCGGACTTATCAATTTAATTGAAATGGAAAAGGAAGCTGATCTTACCGAACTAAAAAAGCAGATTAGTGATGTTGATAAAATCGTTAAAAGCATCAATCAAATTGTAAGCGAATGATTCGCCAATTGAGGGATTATTATCACATTTGTCCCTACCATGGATGAACGATATTCACAACGCGGAGTGTCCGCCAGCAAAGAAGAGGTACACCAGGCCATCAGCAACCTCGATAAAGGGTTGTTCCCCAAGGCATTTTGCAAGATAGTGGAAGACCACCTGGGCGGTGATCCTAATTACTGCACGGTAATGCATGCCGATGGGGCTGGCACCAAGTCTTCGCTCGCTTACATCTACTGGAAAGAGACAGGAGACCTTTCGGTTTGGAAGGGTATCGCCCAGGATGCCGTTATCATGAATGTGGACGACCTGATTTGCGTGGGTGCTACCGAAAACATTTTGTTATCCTCTACCATTGGAAGAAATAAGAACCTGATTCCGGGAGAAGTTCTTTCTGCCCTCATTAACGGAACAGAAGAAGTACTGGAAATGCTTCGGCATCATGGATTACCCATCCGAAGTACCGGTGGCGAAACAGCCGATGTGGGCGACCTGGTGCGCACCATTATTGTTGACAGCACCGTTACCGCCCGCATGAAACGCAGCGATGTAATCGACAACAGCCGTATCCGAGCGGGGGATGTGATTGTTGGCCTGGCCTCATCCGGCCAGGCCGCCTATGAAAGCGAATACAACAGCGGCATAGGCAGTAATGGACTTACTTCAGCGCGCCATGATGTATTCGACAAAGAGTACGCCACAAAATATCCGGAGTCGTATGATAAAGATGTGCCGGCCGACCTGGTTTACACCGGCAGCTATAAAGTAACCGATGAATTACCGGGCACACCACTCAATGTAGGCAAACTGGTGCTCTCTCCAACCCGTACGTATGCACCCATTCTGATTGAAGTGTTTAAAGAACTTCGCCATCAAATCCACGGCATAGTTCATTGCAGCGGAGGAGCGCAAACAAAAGTGCTGCACTTTATCGACAAGCTTCATGTAATCAAGGATAATTTGTTTGAAGTTCCGCCTTTGTTCAAACTCATTCAGGCATGCAGCGGTACCGATTCGAAGGAAATGTATAAAGTCTTTAACATGGGACACCGAATGGAGATATACCTGAATGAAAAGTTCGCCCAACCGGTGATTGATATTTCGAAAAGTTTTGGAGTGGGAGCGCAGGTGATTGGAAGAGTGGAGTCCTCGGACACCAGGCAGGTAACCATTAAAACCCTTTCTGAAACCTTCACCTACTACTGACCCGATGAATTTGTTCAAGCATAAAGTTTCTATTCAGCTCCGCTTCAAAGACATTGATAAAATGGGTCATGTGAATAACGCGAATTATCTTACCTATATCGAGTTGGCCCGCGTAAAGTATTTCGAAGATGTGGTGGGCACCGATAAAAAGTGGAGCCAGCAAGTAGGAATAATTCTTGCGCGCATTGAGATTGATTACAAGGCGCCTGTGTTTCTTCACGACAATATATTTGTCTATACCCGCTGTTCGCGCATCGGCACCAAAAGCCTTACGCTGGATTGGTTAATCGTGAGAGAAAAATCGGGTAAGGAAGAAACCGTGGCACAGGGCATTGCCGTGCTGGTGTGCTACGATTATGCCAGCGAAAAAACCATTCCCCTTCCTGAACAACAGCGCCAGGCTATTGAGGCATTTGAAAACAGCTAGCGCACCCGCTGGATGGACAGCGTGGCCCGTGTTTTATCCCACGAAAAATGCATGTTGATCAGGCTGTCGGCAGGCACAAACGAAATGGTGAACTGCTCCACCTCCGGCAAATCGTGTTGCACACTGGCTGTACCGCGAAGTACGTCCAGCGACTCATCAAACACATCATCGAAACCTCTGCCCCAGTAGCCCAGCTTGCTGTTAAAGGCAACCGTCCAGGCCTCGGCATCGGGTATGGTGTACAACGAATACCGGCCCGCTTTAAGTAATTCTCCGCCAACCAGTACATCGCCATTAAAACTTATTTCAGTAGCCTCGTTGGCGCCTGTACGCCACTTTACCCCATAAGGCACCAGGGCCGCCTCAGCCTCTGTGCCAAAAACAAGACGACCTTTTTTATACGGTTGGCAGTAGTTTACCTGGATGAGAAAGTCACCCTCTTTGTATTCGGCCACTGCGGCAGGGCTGTGGCTCCGCGTAGTCAACAGGATATACGCAACATAGGCAGCTATCATCAAAATGATGATTCCGAGACCTACAAGGATTTTTTTAAGCATATCGGTTGGGTTACTGTTTATCTTACACCGTTTCAGGCAGGAAAATTCATTTCAAACCATTTCTCCTGCGAAGCGGCCTTCTTTTCAGAGACCACGCGTTGTTCCAGTTTTTGTTGGGCATTTTTTATTGCCGATGTGATCATGGAATGCCCTACAATTTCGTTGTCGCCCATGCCCATCTTTCTCATCACTTCCTGAAGCCGCTCACCTCCGAAAAAACTAAACAAGGGCTCGTCTAACGCAGAAAGTACATTCACTTCGGTAAGATTCAGCCGCTGATACAACTCGTCTTCTATTTTCCGTAACGGGTAATGCTCGGCAAAAACTACCAACCGGTTTTGCAGGTGTTGTAACTCAACCCCGGCTGCCAGGAAAACCGCTCCTCCGGGTACAACCTGCTTCAATGCAAGTGCACTTTCTTCAAACCACACAATAAAAAGGCATTGCGCGTTGGCCCCATACATCGCCTTGCACGCCTGCAACCTGGCCGAACGAGTCATCCACACCTTGTCTATTACTTTTATTTTATCCTTTGATGATTTAAAGAAACCAAACATATAACCCAAGGTACAAAAAAAGTGATTGCCCCGTTCCTGTAACATTGGTTTTGGGGTGCCTTCAATTATTAGTAGCTTTCTCCACCTTAAGTGCCCATCATGAAAAAATTATTTCCCCTTCTGTTGGTTTTTGTTTACAGCGTAACCTTCGCCCAGAAAAAGAAAACCGAAGCCCAACCTGCCCCCACACCTCAGGCCACAGGCATTGGGGCCAAAGTAGCAGGCTTAAAACACTTCCCTGGCTATTTCGATTTTTATTACGATGAAAAACAGGATAAACTGTTCCTGGTTATTGATAAACTGGATACCGAACTTCTGTACGTCAATTCACTTCCGGCCGGCATTGGTTCCAACGACATCGGGCTCGACCGCGGACAACTGGGTGATGAGCGCATTGTGAAATTTGAACGCAGAGGCCCTAAAGTACTGATGGTGCAACCCAATTACCGCTTTCGCGCCATCACCGAAAATGCCGATGAGCGCAGGGCAGTGGAAGAAGCCTTTGCCCAGTCGGTATTGTGGGGATTTTCTGTTGTAGCCGAAGAGACAGGTTTGTTGCTGGTGGATGCCACCGATTTTTATTTTCAGGATGCCCACGATGTAACCGGCCGCCTGCGCAGCATGCAGCAGGGTAACTACTCGCTCGACAAATCACGGTCAGCATTCTACTTACCCCGCACAAAAAACTTTCCGCAAAATACCGAAGTAGAGGTAACACTCACGTTTACCGGACAGGCCACAGGTAGTTACATCCGCAGTGTAACGCCTACCCCCAATAGCGTAACCGTACGCCAACATCATTCCTTTATTCAACTGCCCGAAGGAAACTACAAGCCGCGAAAGTTTGATCCGCGGGCGGGCTATTTCGGCATTTCATTTTACGATTATGCCACACCCATCCACGAACCGATAGAAAAACGCTTCATTAACCGCCACCGGCTGGAAAAGAAAGACCCCACCGCCACAATAAGTGATCCGGTAAAACCCATTATTTATTACCTCGATCGCGGCACACCCGAACCCATCCGCTCGGCCCTCATGGAAGGCGCACGGTGGTGGAACCAGGCCTTTGAAGCAGCCGGTTACCGCAATGCCTTTCAGGTAGAACTGATGCCCGAAGGGGCCGACCCGATGGACGTGCGCTACAACGTTATCCAATGGGTGCACCGCTCCACCCGCGGATGGTCGTATGGAGCTTCCGTTACCGACCCGCGCACAGGCGAGATCATCAAAGGGCATGTTACCCTCGGCTCGCTTCGTGTCCGGCAGGATTTTTTAATTGCCGAAGGATTGCTTGCCCCTTATGAAAGCGGAAAAGCCGTTCTGCCCGACATGCAGCAAATGGCGCTTGCGCGGCTGCGGCAACTGTCAGCACATGAAGTGGGCCACACGCTAGGCCTGGCGCACAGCTACGCCTCCTCCTCTGAAAGCCTGGCCTCGGTTATGGACTACCCGCACCCAATTGTTAACCTGACAGATGGAAAGATTGATCTTTCCAGGGCCTACGATGACAAAATTGGTGCGTGGGATAAAGTATCCATTGCCTACGGCTACCAACATTTTCCGGAGGGCACCAACGAAGAGGAGGCCTTGAATAACCTCATTCAGAACAGCCTGAAGCAAGGGCTTACTTTTTTGTCTGACCAGGACGCCCGCTCGCCCGGAAGCGCCCATCCCTACGCCCACCTATGGGATAATGGAAAAGACGCAGCCGATGAGTTGAACCGCATAATGCAGATTCGGGCTGTTGCCCTGAAAAACTTTGGCGAGAAAACCATACGCGAGGGAATGCCGATGGCATTGCTTGAAGAGGCGCTGGTGCCCGTTTATTTTTTTCACCGTTACCAGGCCGAAGCCGCATCAAAATTAATTGGCGGGTTAAACTATCGCTATGCCCTGCGGGGCGATGGGCAGCCGGTAACCGAAATGCTGCCACCAGCGCAACAACAAAAGGCGCTGGAGGCTTTACTCAACACCCTCTCCCCCCAGGCGCTTGCGCTACCTCGTGAACTGATCCAAAAAATTCCTCCCCATCCGGCCGGCTACCCGCGCACCCGTGAGGTGATGCGCTCCCGCACCGATTTGCCCTTCGATCCGTTGGCGTATGCTGAAGCAGCCTCGGATATGGTATTCGGCCTGTTGCTTCACCCCGCCCGCGCCACCCGACTGGTGCAACACCACGCGCTGAACAACCAGCAGCCATCATTGGAAGCCGTGCTCGATCGGATTATTCAGGCAACTTATAAATCGGCTAATCAGGGCGGCTATGAAGGGCTGCTGCAAATGACGGTAAACCATGCATTACTCAACAACCTGATGAAACTTAGCCTGAACAACAACGCTTCAGCAGAAGCCCGTGCCCTCGCGTCACTAAAAATTGATCAGCTGAAAACCTGGTTAATCGAAAAAACAAAAACTTCGACCGATGAGAAATGGAAGGCGCACTTTGCCTATGCCCTTGAACTGATCCGGGCGTTCCGCGAAAACCCGGCTAACTACGAGGCTGAAAACCTTCTGCCGGCTCCGCCCGGCCAACCTATCGGCTCAGACGATGAATTTTGTGGAGGGTATTGATGGCCGATTAGTTTTTTCGAATTCGTTTTTTATACAGGGCTTCGTTCAATTTCGCCTTCAGCTTTGAGGTCCTGCTGCCGGATACTGGCACCGAAATATCGGTGAAGTTGTTAAAGTTGGCATCAACTTTTTCAAAAAACTGAACGATGTAAAATTCATCAGTAATATCCCAGGCATTAATATTGGCGAGCGTGTAGGTAGCTGTTGATTCCAATTGGTTTTCGCCCCCGTCAATCGCCCCTTTAAAAACTTTAAAGGAAACATTCACCTTCAGGTTGTCGGAAGTGCCCGAATAATAATTATACCCCAGTCCATACGCCCGGTTAGGATAATCGGTGGGATTATTTGAAGGGAGAAAAATTGCTTCAAACCCATTGCCTATCTGGGCGGACCCATCAATTATATAATAATCATCCGAACCCGGAGGGTCTTCAATCCATAAGAACAAATCCATATCGACATCACCGGGCTGGTTGCCGCTCGTTACCGCGTCAACATCCCAGCGTAATTCAACACGCAATCCGGGAGGAGTGGTTTGATCTTTATCCGTAATAGTTACTACGTGTATCCGCCTGCTTCCCACATTGGCGTTTCCATCAAAACCGGTAATCTCAATATTAATGGTTTCGCTAGGGTCGTAAATAAAATCATCGGGTACCGTAAAGGTAATTTCCTTATTATCCATAGTAAAGGTGTAATCGGTGTCTTCTGTTGCAGTTCCGCTCAGGGCAATGACCGGAGTTACCCCGTTGGGCACGGTCGAACTGAAAGGAACTTTTACCGTATTGCCTTCGGTAACAGAGGAGGAATCCGCCTTGAAACCGATCACGGGAGTTTCATCGTCATTGCAGCCTGAGAAAAAAAATGCCGCAGCCAATGTGGCACTGCTTAACATAAAAATCGCCCGTTTCACCATAATCCGCGTTTTGATTTCGATTTAAAAACGCTCAATATACGCAAAAAGCGATTGGTTGAACCCCCTCTTCTCTTCACAAAAAATCCGTTTGTAGGCCGGTCGCCTTTGGTTATGTTTAGTCAAAATTTTCATTCCATGCATAAACTTCTGTGCCTTTGCGTAACCCTGTTGTGCTTTACAGATGGTTATTCTCAAAAATCGAAGCCCATACAGCCTGTACCAAAAAAACCGCTTTCCCACGAGGTGTATGATCACTGGAAGGAAATATCCTACCGGGCCCTTACACCGGACGGGGCATTTGCCGTTTACACCATAAATCCCCAGGATGGCGATGGCAAGGTGGTGTTTCATGCGTTGAAAACCAATACGCAGGATTCCATACACCGCGCATCCGATATTTCCATTACGTGGGACAGCCGGCATGCCGTTTTCAAAATCAAGCCACAAAAAAAAGTAATCAAGGACCTCCAGCGGCAAAAAAAGAAAAAGGAAGATCTGCCGAAAGACTCGCTCGGTATCTTTTCTTTCCTAAACCGCAAAACCGTTAAAATACCGGAGGTAAAATCGTACAAAGTTCCTCAAAAAGCAGGCGGATGGATTGCCTACCAACTGGAGGCAGGTAAAGAAGCAAAACCGGCATCATCAAAACCCGATACTGCCAGAAAAAATGTAAAACCGAAAAGAGTAAAAAAGAATACCGATGACAACGGGTACACGCTGGTGTTGCGAAACCTGAGCGATAATACCGAAACCCGTATTGGCTTCGTTAAGGATTATGCTTTTGCCAAATACGGCCAGGGATTACTATTTCACACAACCGGCAACGACTCAACCCTGAAGCCGGGTGTTTACTGGTACGATTTGTCCACCCGTCAACTCAGCCAGCTTCTCGAATCCAAAAGCAAACACAAGGTGAAGGGACTCTCTATCAGCGATGATGGTTCGCAAACCGCTTTCCTGGTTGACGCGGATACGACCAAGGCGTTAATCCGGTATTACAAATTACATTACTGGAAGAAAGGCCAGGCATCGGCTACGGTACTGGCAGATGAAACCACAAACGGGATATCCGAAAACTGGATTGTTAATGAAAACTACTCCCCGCTCTTTTCGAAAGACGGCTCCCGGCTTTTCTTCGGAATTTCACCCAAACCGGTGGTAAAAGATACTACCCTGTTGCCCGAAGAAATTGTAAACGTTGAAGTGTGGACCTGGAAAGACGGCTACATCTACCCGCAACAAAACCGCAGGCTCGAAGAAGATAAAAGGCGATCGTACCTTGCGGTTGTACGCCTTAACAACCCCGGCCGGATTGTACCCCTGGCCAATGAACAACTGCCTTCTGTCGAAACCGGTGACGAAGGCAACGCAGGTGTGGCGTTGGCTCAAAACGAAACGCCCTACCTGGTAATGCGCACCTGGGATACCGATGTGTACAAAGACCTGACACTGGTTGACCTTGCCAGCGGCTCCGCGCAACTCATAAAAGAAAAAGTAAAAGGCAATGCACGACTGTCGCCAAAAGCAAACTACGTGCTGTGGTACAGCAACCCCGATACAGCCTGGTACAGCTATTCCATTAGCAGCAAACAAACGGTAAAACTCAATGAGGGGATAAAGGTTTCCTTTGCCAATGAAGAAGACGACCATCCGTACTACCCATCCTCATATGGATACGCAGGCTTCACCGCCAATGATGCTGCAGTTTTGATATACGACCGGTATGACATCTGGCTGTTCGATCCGGAAAACCGCAAACCGCCTGTGAACCTCACAAAAATCGGGCGCAACGAAAAAACCCGCTTCCGGTATGTTCGCCTCGACCCCGAAGAACGGTTTATTGATCCGAATTCCGAACTACTGCTGATGGCGTTTAATGAAACCACCAAGCAATCGGGTTACTATAAACTATCCTTAAAAGACGGCAAACTGACAAAGCTGCTGATGGGCGATTTCCGCTACGGAGTTCCTGTTAAAGCACGCAACGCCAATGTCGTGTTGTTTACACGTGAAAGTTTTCGGGAATTTCCTGACCTGTGGGCTTCCGATTTGAGTTTTACGGCTCCAAAAAAACTATCAAATGCCAATCCACAGATGAGCCGGTACTTCTGGGGTACAGTAGAGCGCGCACGGTGGATCTCCGCTGACAACGTTCCGCTCGAAGGGCTGCTCTACAAACCCGAAGGGTTCGATCTGAAAAAGAAATACCCGATGGTGGTGTATTTCTATGAAAAGTATTCCGATGACCTTCACCAGCATTATGCTCCGGCTCCTATCCGCGCGTCTATCAATTTCTCGCTCTATACCAGCAACGATTACCTCATTTTCGTTCCCGATGTGGTATATAAAACCGGGTATCCCGGTGAAAGCGCCATGAACTGCATTATGCCGGGTGTTACTTCGCTAATTGCGCAAGGGTTTGTAGATGAAAAGCACATCGGCATACAGGGCCACAGTTGGGGTGGATACCAAACCGCTTACATGATTACCCGCACTAAGTTGTTTGCCGCAGCCGAGGCAGGTGCCCCCGTGGTAAACATGATTAGCGCTTACGGTGGCATTCGGTGGGAAAGCGGCCTGAGTCGGATGTTTCAGTATGAACAATCGCAAAGCCGCATTGGCGGCACGCTATGGGAAAAGCCCATGCAGTACATTGAAAACTCACCCATCTTTTTTGCCGATAAGGTGCAAACACCCCTGCTGATGATGCACAACGATGCGGATGGGGCGGTGCCCTGGTACCAGGGCATTGAGTTTTACATGGCCCTGCGCAGGCTGAGCAAACCGGTGTGGATGCTAAACTACAACGGCCAGGGGCATGGACTCACTCAGCGGCAGGACCGCACCGACTTTGCCAAACGGCTCATGCAGTTCTTCGATCACTATTTAAAAGGTGCCCCCATGCCCGAGTGGATGAGGCGCGGGGTGCCGGCAGTGGAGAAAGGAATAAGACAGGGGATTGACTAAAACAAACCCTTCTTTGCCCTGTTTAATATAAGCCGCTTTGGCTTTCTTCGTCAATGCATAACTTTGACTATTGAATGTTGAACCCTTAATCCTTTTCTATGGCACAAACCAAACTTGGCGAAACCGTGGTGAACACCATTGGCAACCTTCCGCCAGTCGGATCAGCTGCACCGGCATTTGTCTTAACCGGAAACGACATGAAAGACATTGCCCTTAACCAGTTTGCCGGGAAAAACGTGGTGTTGAATATTTTTCCGAGCATTGACACAGGCGTGTGCGCCACCTCCGTGCGCGAATTCAACAAGCGGGCTGCCTCGCTGCCCGATACCACCGTACTCTGTATTTCGAAAGATCTGCCCTTTGCCATGAAACGCTTTTGCGGAGCCGAAGGCATAACCAACGTAGTTACCGCCACCGATTTCCGCAACCGCGGGTTCTCCAAAAACTATGGCGTTGAACTGGTTGACGGCAACTTTGCCGGATTGTGCGCCCGCGCGGTAGTTGTTATCGATAAATCGGGTAATGTAAAATACACCCAACTGGTGCCGGCCATCGGGCAGGAACCTGATTACGATGCTGCATTAGGTGTACTATAGCAGTAGGTGTCCTACACCTCTGAGGTGTAGGACACCTATTGCCCGACCATGAACACCGCATTGGCAAACAACAGCTTGCCATTTTCCCAAAAATTGCGGAACAGCGGGTCATCCACAAAATACACAATGGTGCCACGACCCTTGTTTTCAACACCTAATACCAGCGAGTTGTCGAGCTTGCTGTTAATCTTATAACCGGCATACCCCTGTATGGGCCTGGCTTTTCCGCGGATGACACCTACATTCCATCCCCCCTGCAGGTAGCTGAAATACAATTCGTTTGTTTTAAGTGTGTAGTACACGTTACCCAACCCAAAAGCCAGGGGGTGCGACTTATCGAGGGTAACTTTATAAATAGCTCCTGAGATAAGTCTAGAAATGCCTTTTCGCTCCGCCTCCTCATAGGTTAGCAGCGCTTCTTTGGCTTGTTCGTCTTTGTCCTTTTTCTCGGCTTCTTTTTTGGCGTCTTCTGAAGTATATTTCTTTAGCGCAAATCCGTTTTTATCGGCAAACGAATTGAGCGAACCCGAAACCAGGATGAGCCTGCCCCCACCGGAAACCCAGTCCTGTACTTTTTTAAGTGTCTCGTCATCAAATAGAGAATAGCGCCCTTCGGGCACCACCAGTACATCATAATTTTTCAGATCAACTGATCGGAAGTAGTCGGTGCCGATTTGAGTTAATGGAAACTTGATTTCCTGTTCAAAAAAATGCCAGATGGCTCCGGCCGAAAGTGTTGACGTTTGTTCGCCAACGAGTACGGCCACACGGGGAGGCTTTAGGTAATTTACAGCGCCCGACCCGAAATCATTGCCGGATTCGACAAAGCCGGTGGTGGAGGCCAGCCACTTCCGGTTATACTCGGTGGCTACCGTTTGAACAAGGTTATCAAAATCAGTTACGTTCTCGTTGTTCCTTCGGGTAATAAGCAGGGTTCCGGCATCAAAACTTTCGCCATTCACCTTGAACCCTGATGTTGCCGAGCGCACCTTCACTCCGCGTTTCATTAACGCACATAAAAATTCTACATCGGCTACGCTGTTGTATTTAAAAACGTAGGCATACGGTTTACCCTGAACCGGTTTATTGGTAACCTTTTCAGGCTGGTACGGATTGCCCGGATTGATTCGCTCATTTACTGCATAGCCGCTGAGTCCGTAGGCATAAAATAAATTCCACGCGGTAATGTCGTACGTTACCGAATCCGGCAATTTCGAAACCGGTTCGAACAAGGTGGTGATCAGCCGGGATTTAGGCTGGTAAATATTTATAACCAGATCTTCGGTGGTAAGATTGAAATTTTGTACCGATTGGGTGGAGTAATCATAACCCCGAGCCGCTTTAGCCACTGAGGCATAACCGTAGCGGATCAGGTGGGCATCAAGCAATTTGGTTAGCCGGTTTACCTTGTCGGGATTGTTATTTGACTTAATCACATAGGTTTTATATAGCGAGGGTGGATTATTCAGGTTTTCGCGAAAATATTTTTCGAACTCATCTATCACCCGATTGGTATTTGCGGCCGTGATTTCCACCGTAGAGAGCCCGGTGGTATGATGGTGCGTGAGCCGGTCATTCAGCGTAAGCGGGTCGCCCTCGCGCGTACGAATACTCAATCCGGCCGAGCCTCCTCCGGCCTGTTCGTACGTCATGCCGATGGCGCCATTGTAGGTAGGATAGGTATCGCCATAGCTGGGATAGTATAAATCAAACCGCTCCTTGGTG
>CAYNIH010000005.1:14455-26151 GCA_964397115.1 uncultured Roseivirgaceae bacterium
CTCACCGGCCTCTATCACAACCACTTCCCCCACCTGGCCAACGCCGGGCTCATCCAGTACGACACCGACCGTGAGATGGTGACCCTCCACGTGGACCCGGAAACGCTGTTTCCCTACCTGGAACTCGCGCTGCCATGGGGTAATCACTTCATGGTAGGGCTCGGCAGCCGGAGCAAAGTAATAGGGGCTGTCATATCCTTGTTCGTGAAAATCAACATGCACGTGCGGCATCCACTGGTTATACACTTTTATGCGCTGTTGCGATTCAACCTGGGTAAGCCACGCCCAGTCGCGGTTCAGGTCAAACCAGTAATGGTTGCTCCTTCCACCGGGCCACGGCTCACGGTGCTCTTTCGCCTCCGGATTTGGGTTAACAATCCGGTTTCCATACTGATTGTAAAAATTTGCATAGCGGTCGCGCCCATCTGGATTGATGCACGGATCAATAATGACTACCGTGTTCTTAAGCCACTCTTTCGATTTGGCATTGTTTGGATCGGCCAGTCCATACAAGGTTTGCATGGCGGCTTCCATGGAATTGGCTTCATTGCCGTGCACGTTGTAGCTAAGCCAGACGATGGAAACTTTTGTTGACGGGCTTCCTTCGGCCATACCGGCACGCCTCAGGTTATCCAGCCGTATTTGTTCCAGGCGGGCATAGTTTTCGGGCGAAGCCACAACCACATACACCAGCGGCCGGTGCTCGTAGGTTTCGCCATATTGATGAAAGTCAACGTTTGGCAGGGCTGCCGCTACATGCTTAAAATAGTCAACCACGCGGTGATGGCGGGTAAAGCGTTCGCCCAGTTCATAGCCCAGAAATTGATTGGGTGGCAAAAGCGTTTGGGAAAACGATGTTCGGGAAATAAAGAGTAAAACAAAAATCAAATACTTTTTCATGGTGAGTTAGTTTGGTGCCTAAGGTGTCCTACACCTTTGAGGTGTAGGACACCTTTATAGCAGTCGTTCAATCTGAGGTTTATGGTGATTAATGTGTTCACGGAAGAAAATCATCGCCTGCCGCACGTCCAGCCGGCCGGCTAACGGATGCTTGTACAGTACCTTGCGGACATGCCTATCTTCGATGCTTTCGAGAAACTGTTTGAGTTCATGGCGCAGGGCCGACCATTCTTTAACTAATGCAGGAAATGCCAGGGCAGTAGGCGTGTTTTCCGTAACTACTTTTGGCGCTTTATACTTTGCCGGAATGCGTTGAGAGATGATCAGCAACCACAATCGCAAGGTTTCGGTAATGCCGGAATTTTTTACCGCCTCAACTCCCAGCGCTTTCTTTTTCATGTACGCCAGCGATAGTTTTTCGGAAGTTAAAAGGTGTGTTACAATCTGGCTGATGGACCATTTACCCGGATGGGGTGAGGTGTTGTATCGTTCTTCCGGCACATCTTTTAACATAGCAAAAAGCTGTTTACGCTGCTGTTCCAACTTATCAAAAACAGGTTTAAAGGATGCATTCATGCCAAAAATTTACCCAAGATACAGACCGACCGGCACGCAGAAAAAATTAAGTGAAAACATTTAACAATCCGGTTTTTTACTAACTTTCACTTACAAAACTAAACCCTAAACATTATGGAAGAATATCAAAGCTACGATGGCATGGACCAAGGTATTATGGCCGCAATGGGTGCATTTGCCTTTGTGTATTTCGCCATTTTTCTGTTAATCATCGTCAGTATGTGGAAAATTTTTACGAAGGCCGGCAAGCCGGGTTGGGCAGCTATCATCCCAATTTACAACCTCGTTGTACTATTGGAAATTGTGGGTAAACCCGTTTGGTGGATCATTTTATTGATCATTCCCTTCGTAAACTTTTTTATTCTCATTTACCTGAGCCACTTATTAGCCAAAGCATTCGGCAAAGACATTGTAATGACTATCCTGCTCATTGTTCTTCCGTTTGTCGGATACCCTATGCTTGCCTTTGGAGATGCCCGGTACGTTGGTCCTCCGAAAGATTAAAAATCAACATTAGAATCAGGTAGTAAAACCTTCGTCAACCTCGGAGGCTTTATTTCTTAACACAAAATCTGCAACCGCTTCGGCAACAGTTCAATCCGTACGGGCAGGTGGCCCACCAACTCGCCATCGGCTTCTATCGGCAACGGCTTTTTGCTGCTCAATTCAATCTGTTCAGCCTCACGGTATGCTATTTCAGCATGAACGGCCCGCTTGCCTTTCCGTAGCCTGCCGTTCTGGATGATAAAATCCATCACCGAAACCTTTCCGGCAATAAAGCAGGAAAATTTACCATCATCCACCACCGCATCGGGCGCAATGCATATGCCGTTGCCAAAAAATTTGCCATTGGCTATGGCCAGCGAACGGATTTCGCCCTCCCACTTCCACAGCGGAGTTTTAATGCTCACCCATTCGGGATAGTGGGTAAAAAATGTGTGTACGATGGCTACATAATACTGTACCACCGAACCAAAGGGCCGGCCGCTTGCCAGCACGCGCTGAACCACCTGGGGTCCTAACCCAGTATCGGCTATGTTGATAAAATACCGGGGAGGAAGGTGATGATCAGCCACAAATGAAATTTTACCAATGTCGATGTGCATTGTCCGAAAACGACTCACCACCTGTTGTACCGCATCGGCCTTTGCGGAAAGATTGAGCGTACGGGCAAAATCATTTCCTGAGCCTAACGGAATTAGTCCCAACGGAGGAAGCCCGCCTGCATTTTCGTTATCCTGCAACAACCCGTTTACCACCTGGTGCAGGGTGCCATCGCCCCCGGCAGCCAATATCGCATCATATTTACCATAACCAGCCTTTGCGGCTAATTGAAGCGCATCATTACGGCTGTGGGTCTCCAAAACTTCCACATGCGCCACTGCTTCCAATGCTGGAAGAATTTTCTTGTAAAATTCTTTTTTCCGGAGGGATATACCGTTAAGGACAACTGCAACTGATTTACCCCCGGCCATTGGTTATTTGCAGTTCTTCTTTATTACCGCACGTGCATCGGGCGAACCCAGTTCATCGGCTGTTTTAAAATCCAGGCAGGCATCGTATTTATTGCCCAGTTGCAACTTTACCAGGCCGCGCTGGTAAAACGTTTCCGCGTCAGTAGGAAACAATTCAATAGATGACGAGTAATCTTCAATGGCTCCGGTCAGGTCGCCCTTTTCGGTACGGCTCAATGCCCGGTTGTCGTAATAGACGGGGTTGGCTGGATCGAGTTCAATCGCCTTAGAGTAATCGGTTATCGCTCCGTCATGATCCCCCAGATTAAACTTTACAACTCCCCGCAGGTTAAGGGTTTCCGGATCATCGGGGTTTAATTCAATCGCCTTGTTGTAATCGTCAAGTGCACCGTTGTAGTCCTCTTTGGCGCTGCGGGCCAGCGCCCGGTTTTCATACTTCAGCGGATCTTTCGGATCAAGTTTAATGGCCTGGTCGTAATCGGCAATGGCCTTATCAAAATTGCTCAGGTTGTAGTAGGCTACGCCCCGGTAGTTGAACAGGCTGGCATCGGTCTTATCCAGTTCAATCGCCTTGGTATAATCGTCAACCGCGCTCACGTATTCTCCCAATTCGGCTTTAACCACGCCCCGGTTAAAATATTTGTCGGCATCGGGGGCCGCAAGTTCCAGTGCTTTTGAAAAATCAAAATACGCGCCCTGAAGGTCTTCGATGTTGTATTTGGCAAAGCCCCGGTTGGTATAGGCTTCGACCAGTTTGGGGTTAACCGCTATGGCTTTATCCAAATCGGCAATGGCTCCTTCGTTATCATTGAGCGCTATTTTCGCTTCGCCCCGCTTATTCAACGCTTCGGCCAGGGTAGAGTCAACCTCCAGCGCAAAGGTAAAGTCGCTGATGGCTCCGTAAAAATCGGCTAACCCCATGCGGGCTTCGCCTCGCAGCACCAGTGCGGATTTGTTTTTTGGATTGGCCTCAATCATTTTTGTCAGTTCGGACTTGGCACCTTTAAAATCCTGTGCCCGGATTTTCTTTCGGGCACCTTCCAAATCCTGGGCAACCAGGTTGGAGGCAATGAGTAAAAGGAAAATTAGTATGTTGTTTGAGTTGTTCATCAACCGGAGCATTTTAATGAAGCCAAGTTACCAAATTTTGACGGCTTTGAATATCCACAACACAATTGCGCCTTTTAAACAAGGTACAGCTAACCCAGTAGCATTCATTGTTAAGCGGCTTGCCGTTTTCACCTACTTTTGAAAAAAAATAATCTGCCGGATGAATCCCCGTAACCCGATCGCCATCTTGTTGTTCGGCCTTATCCGTTTTGTTTCCGCTCAGCAAAAGGAAGAATTAAAAATGGATTTTGAGGCCTACAACCCACCCTCCACGCTGGTTGTTGAAGAACATATCCTCACCCGCGCCAAATTTCCCTTTATTGATATCCATAATCATCAGGGCGATATGACTTCTGCCGGCAACCTGAATGCGCTCATTGCCGAAATGGATAAACTCAATATGGCGGTGATGGTGAACCTGAGCGGGCGCGGGTTTCGCAGGAGCGGAGACCACCTGGAAAAATCCATGGAAGCCATTAACCGGTATCACCCCAAACGGTTTATTCTTTTCACCAATGTTGATTTTACGGATATTGATAATCCCGAGTGGCAATCGCGCACACTAAAACAACTCGAAGCCGATGTTGAGCGCGGGGCAATGGGGTTGAAAATTTACAAAAGCCTGGGGATGAGCAACCGCGACAGCAAAGGAAACCGCATTGCCGTTGATGATCCACGCATTGACCCGATATGGGCAAAATGCGGTGAATTAGGCATACCGGTTTTAATTCATACTGCGGATCCGAAATCATTCTGGGATCCGATGGACGAAAAAAACGAGCGCTGGCTCGAGCTGAAAACTGTTCCATCGCGCAAGCGAAGCGATACCGACCCGGCTCCGTGGGAGCAGTTAATCCAGGAACAGCACCATGTTTTTAAAAAACATCCGAAGACCACTTTCATTAATGCCCACATGGGCTGGTACCCAAACAACCTGAAAAAACTTGCCGAACTGATGGACGCTATGCCCAATATGTATGTAGAAATCGGTGCGGTTATTGCCGAACTGGGACGGCAGCCGCGTGCCGCTCGCGAGTTTATCATCCGGTACCAGGATCGCGTGTTGTTCGGCAAAGACTCCTGGGTGCCCGAAGAATATGCCACCTACTTCCGTGTGCTCGAAACAGCCGATGAGTATTTTCCTTATCACAAGCGTTACCATGCCTTTTGGCGCATGTATGGCATGGAATTGCCCGATGAGGTGCTAAAAAAAGTGTATTACAAAAATGCCCTGAAGTTGATTCCTTCTATCGACCCGGGTATGTTCCCAAAATAGGGTTACTTACAGGCACTTAGGCCTATTAAGTTTTCTAAAAGCTTGAACTGACGTCTTTTAGGGAATTTTTCGTAGATTTACTTTATCAAACAACACCAATGAAAAAGCTACTGTTTTGGCTACTTTTTCCTGCCTTGCTTTTATCGTGCCAGGTTCATGATGCCGAAGAAATTTTAGCCGATGGTGACGAAGATTTATGGGAAGCGTACGACCCCTCCTCACGCTATAAAAAACCGGAAGGCGATAAGGGACCGCTCACCCTACCCCCCAATGTCATTCCTTGTACCGATCCGGCCGTTTACGATTTATTTGCAGGTCGGCATAACGATGTGGGGAGCGTGACCATCAGCAATGACGACAAGAACCTGTACGTTACGTATTTCACCGACAATAATTTTCAGAAACTCCATCTTTGGATTGGTACAGATCTGAAAGACATTCCGCGAAACCCCGGTGGTAATCCGATAATTGGTCATTTCTTCTACAAAGCCAATGCGAACAATGCAAACACCTATACCTTTATCATCCCGCTGGCCGATTTAGCGAAGAAAAAGATTGACTGTGATAGAAGCATCCTGGTTGTTGCCCATGCTGAAGTAAATGGCGAATCGGCTTTTGGCGGGGATTTCCCCATACCATGTTTTAACCGGTGGGCCTTCTTTATGAAATACAAAATTGTTTGCTGCAGCCCGCCCGAACCTCCGGTGAGCGATGAAGAAACTGCCTTCGCCAAAGGCAACTGGGTATTTGTGCAGGGCGGCTGCAACGAATTTAACCCCGAGTGCCTGCCGGGTTTAACTATTTCCAACCGCTGGGGCTGGGCCATTAATGTGGATGAGCCCCTTGAATTCGCTTTTGACATTTATGCCGGTGCCGCCAAAAACGACATTACCAAAGGAACAAAAGTTGGCCGGCTGGCCATAGAGTACGCTACCGTAATGATTAATGGGGAGCCAACGGCCATCGGAACTATTACATACCTGATCGATGGGGGATGGACCATGAGGGAGTTGAATATCTATGCTGCCGACAACAAACCCACCACGGCCGCACCCGGGCTGTACGGGCATACGGTAAAATTCCCTGGTGGATCAACCTATTACCAATATACTATCAACTTTGCTGATCCGGATATTGCCAATGACGGGGTGTGGTTTATTGCCCATGCGGTGGTTAACCCGACATCCGGTTTGTAAACTGCTCAAAAAGAAAAAATAAAGCCGCCCCAGCGCGGCTTTTTTATTCATCATTAGATTTCGTAAAAAGAATCCTATGAACACCGAACTGGCCAATGCGCTCATTCACTCGAGGCGCTCGGTTTTTCCCAAAGACTATTCCGGTGCCGCAGTTGACGACCGGATTGTTTGGCAACTTCTTGAAAACGCCAACTGTGCGCCAACCCATAAGCTCACAGAACCCTGGCGGTTTATGGTTTACTCGGGCGAAGGCCGAAAGAAACTTGCCGAACTGCAGGCCTCAGTTTACAGGCAGGTAACACAGGCTGACGGTACCTTTAAAGAAGAACGCTATCAAAACCTGCTCACCAAGCCGATGGACTCTTCTCATGTCATCATGGTGTACATGAAGCGCGATGAAAAAAAATCAATACCGGAAATTGAAGAAGCCGGTGCGGTATTCTGCGCCATTCAAAACATGTACCTTACAGCAAGTGCTTATGGAATCGGTTGTTACCTGAGCACAGGTGGCATAACCTATTTTGAAGAAGCAAAAACGGCCTTTGGCCTGGCTCCAGAAGACCGGATTATCGGCTTTTTTCACCTTGGCATACCGAAAGAACCCAGCCAGCCCAGAAAACGTAATCCGGTTGAGCAAAAGGTTTTTTGGATTAGGGGATAACCAAGCCTTGACAGGCCTCTACCCGCTACATTCTTTCTTTACTGGGCAAGCTTAATCACTTTTTCAAGCGGAATGGCGGTGGCCAGTTGGGTTGCTTCTGCTTCGGTGGTTACCCCGTTGCAATTCAGGGTGAGCATTGAATTGCCGAACGGAGTTTGTACATCGTAGCCAACGGTTTGTCCGTTTTCGTTGGTGCGCTTGGTAAGCAGGGTTTTATAGCCCTGCACTTTAATTACTTTCTGTGTGCCGTCACTGCTGTTCATAATCATGGGCATTGACAGGATAGCGTTAACTCCGGCCATCAGGGGCGAATCGCTGATGATGTCAAGGGTAACCTGTTTTCCTTCCGGTTTGCCATAGGTGCGGTGAACATACAATCCTCCTAGTAAAGAGGCCGAAGTACCGGTAACGTTATCCTCTTTGGAATTGTAAGCTATACCTCCCAGGCTTGTAGGAAGTACTTTCATAATTTCTTTACCGATGGCAATATCTATTTCGCGCAATGCACTTTCCAGATTAAACCGCGCTTCTTCCAGGTTACCCGAATTATATGAAGTTTTTGCGCTGGCAACACTTTTTTCAAACTCCTGTGCCGAAGCATTCAGCACGACAAACGATATCAGGATATAAATTAATGACCTGCTCATTGCTCAATTTTTTTTACTTCTCTCCAAGTTTATTTTTAATGCCGTCAATATCAAATGCATTGGCTGCATTCATCACCTCCTGTTCGGTGGCAAAATTTATTCCCTGCCATACAATTAATGACGACTGGCCAATGGGCACACTCAGTTTATATCCCGACCCTTCGTTGTACTCAATGATGCCCCTGTAGCCTTTCACTTTTGTTTGCTTCCAGTTTTGTTGGCCGCCAGTTGATTGCTGGGCATATCCGCCTGAGGCCAGGTACGCATTTACTGCCGACATCCAGGCTGAATTATTGGCAATGTCAACCGATAGTTGTTTGTTTCCGGACGAGTATTCCCGGTGTATGGTTAACCCAACCCAGCCATACCCCATACTGGTTACCTTGTCTGACTCGGCTTCCTTCTTCAAGCCCACAACACTTTCCGGCAACGAGGTCAGCACCTTCTGGCCGATTTCCATTTCTACACCGAGCATGGCCTGCCGGATGGCATACCGGGCATCAGAATAATTTCCGCTCTTAAACGAGGCCTCCGCCTCGGCAAGGTTTTGCCTAACATCCGGAGGTGTTATGACCAATCCCGCCCCGCTGGTATTGGCCGGATTGCCGGATTGATTGCCGGGCTGATTACCGGAGTTGCCTTGTTGATTGCCGGAGTTAGGATTAATCTTCTTTTCAATGGCTTGTTCAGTTACCTGGGCAGCTTTCTGCTTAAGTTTGTTTACAATTCCCTGCGCATTGGCATGCCATGAAACAGCAGCGCACAGGGTAAGGGCCGCGACACAATTAAATTTCATTTGTTTTTGAAATTAAGCAAGTTAAAGGTAGGAAATCGGCAACGATTTAGGAATAGCCGTTAAAATTTTACCAAATACTAATTTGGTCCAACCTCATTGAATAAAATGTCAATACGGGTGTAATACAGAGTGGTTTTGCCTTCAAAGCCCGAATCTGTACCAACAATTATCCAGGCCTCACCGGAATGATCGGAGGTAAACTGAAAAGGCGAACCGGAATTATTGTTCCTGAAAATCGTAGTGTACTGGGTAGTGTTGGGAGCAACACCAATGTTACCAATGATCATCATGTCTTCCCCTGCCTCCAGCTGATTGCCTTTGTCTATGTTCATCCGGTAATACAAGTCATCGTCAAGAATTTTTAAGGGTTCGCTGAGGGTAACACCTGCCTTCAGGATAACGCTTTCGCCAGGGGCACCGCCAATGCCAACGGCACCCGTTGGTGCATTGGAGGCCAGTTGAATATTAAACAGCACATTGTAAACCGTGTTGGGCTTTATTCCTGTTAGCTTTTTTTTAATAAACATAAATAAATCATCGCTCCCGTTATTGCCCGAAAGCATTAATGCTTTATGGGTTCCGTTATTGTTCAGGTTAGTGGGCAATGTATCATGCCTGAAAACAAGTTCATAAGCAACCGAGTCATCCTTGGGGTAATCGGCAAAATCCCCGGCCCAGCTATGGTCATCTTTGGAGAAGTCGTAGGACAAGGAAAATACCATGGGGGCTTTATCATCACCCTGAGTGCAGGAAACTGCAATTATTACAAGCGCAACCAGTACCCTTTGCATGGTGTTGAAATTCAAAAATACATTCTTCCCGGTTAGACACATAAGATCCGGGTTACGTTGTACCCATTTGCATACTTTGATTACCTTTATCGTATGCGTACCGGTTTTTTCATAGTTCTGACCCTTCTAGGATACTCCTGTACCGAAATCTCTTACAAGGAGCCGCAGCCAAAGGGCGTGGCGGCATTAAAAAAAATTCCCGGAAAACTACAAGGCCGGTATCAGTTAAGTGAAAATGGGTCCGTACTGGACGTCAGGGTTGTTGTTTTTGAGCGTGGCTACCGGATTGAACCAAAAGACACCACGGAGAAAACCGATGAATTTTTATTAAGTGACAGCCTGGTGCTGAAACACTACAAAGGTTACTACTTTCTAAACATCCGTTCGGCTTACAGCTGGCGGCTGCGAATCGTTGAACGGAAAAAGAACGGTGACCTTCAACTGATTGAGATGAAGAAAGTTCCGGAAGGCGAAGCATCCAGTAAAGAATTCCTGGACAAGCTGCAGGCCGAAGTGCCGGTAATCAAAACCGAAGTCAACGGATATCCGCAATACTTAATTGATCCAACTCCCCGCAAACTGCTTGACCTCATAAAAAAAGGATTTTTTGGAAAGAAAACGTTGTTCGTAAAAGAGTCGGAACGGTAGTTACTTGCTCTCCATATTCAGTACGACAACTTTAGTGGGCATGCGTATGCTCCAAATCCCCAAAACCTCCGTCACACTATCGGGTTTCAGGCGCGTAAGAGGCATGGTATAGAGCAACGTGTCAGTGCCTATTCGCTGAACATTATCGGCAAGAGTACTTCCTGTGCTGGCCGCCACGAGGTACGCCTCAATCACTTGCTGCTCAATCGCCAGGGCAGCGGGCGCTGAAAGTTCGTGCCAACGAATGATAACCTGGTTAGTCTTTTGTAACGAATCGAGCCGGTAAGCATCCGGTTTCTCCTTTTGCAACGCTTTAACAAGCGCTCTGCCTTTTGTAAAGGCCGCAGCAAGCAAGTCGGCTTCACTGATTTTTTTTATGGTCTGCTGCTGCTGTGCCTCCCGCAATTGTTTACGCTGTTCTTCCGACAGGCTTCCTCCACAACCCAGCAAGGTTACAACAATCAGGATTGACAGGTATCGCATATCATACAAATCTACTGGTAAAAAAGCGGTCTGCCACAGATTTATTACCTTTGAGGTCAATTTTCCGGAAATGGTTGCAAAACTGGAGGACATCAGGCTTCGATTTGAAGAGGTGGGTCAACTCATCGTTCAGCCCGAAATACTCAATGACCAGAAAAAGTTTTCACAACTGAGTAAGGAATACCGCGACCTGGAAAAAATTGTAGTGAAATACAACGAACTGCGCAGTGCCCAGGCCAGTTACCAGCACGCCCGTGAGGTGTTACAAAAAGAAAAGGATGCCGATTTGCGGGAACTGGCCAAAATGGAAATTGATGAACTGGAGCCGCGCATTGAGCACCTTGAAACGCAGCTCAAAGAAATGCTCATTCCCAAAGACCCGAACGATGATAAGAACTGCATCCTTGAAATTAGGGCCGGAACAGGAGGTGATGAGGCCGCTCTGTTTGCCGGTGACTTGTGGCGGATGTACCAGCGGTATTGCGATCGCAAAGGCTTTAAAATGAGCGTGGTTGACTTTACCGAAGGCACCGCGGGCGGGTATAAGGAAATTATCTGCAGCATAACCGGAGAGAACGCCTACGGCTTGCTCAAGTTCGAATCGGGCGTGCACCGGGTGCAGCGTGTGCCGGCAACTGAGCAACAGGGACGGGTGCATACTTCGGCTGCTTCGGTAGTGGTATTACCCGAAGTAGAAGACGTAAACATTGAAATCAATCCGGCCGATATTGAGGTGCAAACCGCGCGTTCAAGCGGGGCCGGTGGGCAGAACGTGAACAAGGTTGAAACGAAAGTGCAACTCACCCACAAACCCAGCGGCATTGTCATTACCTGCCAGGTAGAGCGTTCGCAGCACGGCAACCGAGAACGTGCCATGCAGATGCTTAAAGCCAAGTTGTATGAATTGGAAGTACAAAAGCAACAAAATGAAATTGGCGCTGCCCGAAAATCGCTGGTTCGCAGTGGCGACCGGTCAGAGAAAATCCGCACGTACAACTACCCTCAAAGCCGGGTAACCGATCACCGCATTGGGTTCACCCAGCACAACCTGCCGACAATCATGAACGGTGAAATTGATGACTTCATTGAACAACTTCGTATTGCGGATAGTGCAGAGAAGATGGCTGAAGGAGCCGC
>CAYNIH010000006.1:0-1021 GCA_964397115.1 uncultured Roseivirgaceae bacterium
GACTTGACAGAAACCCCACCCTTAACCAAGAAAAAAATAATCTGGTAACATCAACCGTTACTAAAACAAGTTTGTTGCTGCAACTTACGCCATCAGTTAATATTTCCGGAAATGCCGGAAGAAATGACGGTAATTCCTTCAACCAGCAACAGGGTGCGGTGGTTAACGGTATTCTCGATTTTGTAGGGGCAAACATCAATGCAAACATGCCCCTGTTCAACGGCCTTAACAACCTGAATACCTACCGACAATCGGCTAACCAGTTGGATGCCCAGGCTCATGTAGTGAATCGAACCAGCCAGAACGTTATCCGAGATGTAGCTGCCCAGTTTCTGGTTTGCCTGCTCGACCAGCAATTGCTGTTCATCCAGCAACGCAACCTCGAAACCCAGCAAAAGCAATACGATCAGCTTAAGGAGCAGGTAGCTGCCGGAAGCCGGGCCGAAGTGGATTTGGTGAATCAGGAGTATCAGGTAAAAAATGCCGAGTTGCTGGTTTTGCGCGCCTCGAATACACTGCGCAACGACAAACTTGTGCTTGCTCAAACCATCCAGTTCGAGCCCACTGTTCCTTTTGAACTGGCCGAGCCGGAATGGGATTTGAATTCGGTAGTGGAAGAATTGGAACTGGCTGCTCTGTTTGCAACAGCACTAGAAAGAAGAGGCGACCTGGCATCGGCCCGGTTTAATGAAAAAGCTTCCTACCTGGGTTTTCAGGCATCTAAAGGCACCTACTTTCCACGCGTTTCGTTGTTCGCCCAATATGGTTCGCGATACAATTACGTTCACCCTACTGAAACCTTTAACCCCGATAACCGACCCTTCGAACAGCAGTTTTTTGAAGACAACCTCCAGCTTACTTACGGGATGTCATTCTTTATACCCATTTATGGCGGGTTGGCCACCCGATCAACCGTGGTACGGAATAAAATGGCCTATCAAAATGCCAGGCTTACTGCCGAAAATACCGAACTAACGGTGAAAAGCGATGTACAACGGGCCTATCAGAATTATTATGATGC